>JBFLZA010001058.1:0-2049 GCA_040756535.1 Cyanobacteriota bacterium | reverse complement strand
CAGACCCGCCCCTACGGCGACGGCGATCATCGCTCCTCTTGGCAGAGACCGCACCAATCAGTGAGGTGCTAGAATATGAGGTTATCACAATAACGCCTATTGCTGCTCAAACGGCTTGATTTTCGATTGGTAAGGTACCAATTTTCATCTGGTGGTTTCGTGAAAACTTTACCAATTTTGGAACAATTACTACATAAGGTTGTTCCAAGACTGGTAAAATTGTTATGCAAACCTAAGTAGTAGATGTGAACATCGGTACCAGATATCATCGCTTCGCGTTACCAGATTTGGAAAGAACACTGATGAAGTTGCGTTCCATTAGCACTCAAAGGGCTCTAAGTCATGAATGTTGATACAATATCACTTGCTAATTATGCTGTAAAGGCTGCTAAAGAACGCTTTGGACTAACCTTGGATTTTTCCGAACTAACTTTGCCAAACTTTGAAAACTTATTAGTATTAGCGACAAAACACATAGATGACTACAAAAGTGAAGGCAAGGTAACATATAAGATAATACAACGTACTGCTACCGTTTGGGGAAGTTATTTAGGCGAAGTTATGCGTCATGAGTTAGGTGGAGAATGGTTACTTACGCTGATTGACTGACGAATCTTAAGAAAGAGAGGCTATCCAAATTGTTCAAACTATGGCAAATTTAAGTCGCAAACCAAACTGCCAAAGGAGAAGAACAATGTCAGATAACCTCAGCCTGTATCGTACCATAATGGGATTAGTTTTGAAAAGCAGAGTTCACTTTCATGACTTGCGATGCTTGGTGACTTTCGTGTGGGCCATAGTTGGATTGCTGATGGAAGAATGTGTGCACCTGAGCCAATGGGTTGTCCACCGACCTGGAGAGGTGGATGCAGCCAGCAAACAAAGGCAGTTGATGCGCTGGCTGGAGAACACGAAGATTAGGGAGGCAGCAATCTACAAGAACTTGGCTCGAACGGCTCTGGTAGAGTGGAAAGGTGAAAAAGCGTACCTGGCGCTGGATAGCAGTAGTTTGTGGGGGCGGTTTGTGATCGTACGGATCGCACTGATCTATCGCGGACGAGCCCTGCCGTTGAGTTGGTTGATTTTGGAACACAAGAGCACCTCAGTGGCTTTTGGAGATTACAAGCACATTTTGAAAGAAGCAGCAGCAATTCTGCCTCGAGGGTGCCAGGTCGTTTTGCTGGCTGATCGTGGTTTTGATGATGAAGCTCTGATGCGCCAAGCTCGAGACCTTGGCTGGGGCTTTCGCATTCGCTTGAAGAGTTCATTGCGTATTCATCGAGCCAGCAAGCCTTCTGTCAAAGTAGGCCGCTTGATGCCTGCCAAAGGACATGCGCTTTTCTTGCATAAAATTTGGATCACCGATCGTTGTCTTGGCCCAGTTTACCTGGCCCTTGCCCATGCCCAAACCCCAGAAGGCTATCAGCAATGGGCCATCGTCAGTGATGATCCAACTGATCTGCACACCTTCGATGAATATGGCCTGCGCTTCGATATTGAAGAAAACTTCCTGGACGACAAGTCTGCCGGCTTTCAAATCGAGTCTAGCGAAATTCGCAACGCTGGCGTACTCTCTCGCTTGGCGCTTATTCTGGCTACAGCGACCTTGTACTTAGCCAGTACTGGTACGGCCATAGTTCATTTGGGGCAGCGCCGCTTGGTTGATACTCACTGGAACCGCGGCCTGAGCTATTTCCAAATCGGCTGGCGGTGGATATTCCATGCCTTGAGTAATTCCTTACCGTTGATGCCTCTTTTTTGGCTTGAGCCTGGGCCAGATCCTTATCCTGCCTTTGCTTCAAAACGCCAAGCCGCTCAACCCATTGCCATCCTTTCTAACCTCTGTACCGAGGTTACTTAAGATTTGTCAGTCAATCAGCGAGTAGGGAATACAGTAAATGTTTACACACAATTCAAGGAACCCAGGACAGACGAAGCAAAGGCTGATATAGTAACTTCCCCATATCACTTGATATTAGTGCAAAAGGGTGGGAACTGGGGCAAGGAAATGTTGTTCAACCTTGTAAGTCAGGACACTGTGGTTGTTTC
>JBFLZA010001057.1:0-2052 GCA_040756535.1 Cyanobacteriota bacterium | reverse complement strand
GATTGTCAAAGTAGATGACCGTTTTCTAACGTCGGATTGATAAATTTTTCTAGAAAAGTTAATATCTCTTGTTAAGAGTAGAAATCCAGGGTTTTCTATGATAAATGCACTCGCAGTGGTACTTGCTGTTATCTGTATGACTGCTTTATTGAATGCGATTCTGCACAGTAACTACTCCTAGAACATCGATTCAGTAATCTTGGAAGACCCCTTCCCAATCCTCCCAGTAGCGCGGAGAGAGCTAAGTTTTTTCCTACTTCTCTACGTTGCGGGCGGATAGAGGGGGGTTTTCCATCAGTACAACGATTACTGAAGTCAGCAGGAGTTTATATCACTGACGCTGATTTAAAGGGCTTTATCCAGCGATGATAAATTGCCCAATCAAGGGTGAAACGGGCAACAAGAAAACACAAAATATTCTCAATCCCCAACACACCCAGCAACCAAAAAGCGTCAATTAGATTTTGCTGTCCTTCTACAGGTGCTAATCCCCGGACTAGCCCAAAAGCTAATGCTGCCCCATCCTTGAGATGAGGGTTGTTATCCTCTCGAATGACATAGCGGTAAGTCACACCAAAGAGAAAGCCACTTAACCAGGCAACTGCTGCCCTGATTAGCAGATCAACAGGTGTGGTAATTTGCAAGGCGGCGAGTTGTGGAAACGACTCTGCCAAAACTAGACTATTGCCCACACTGATCAGGGTGTAAGTCAAGGTAAAAGACAACGCAGCTAGAGTGCCTGCTTTCAGGGATTCGATTCGTTCTGCACTCAGGTTAGGAGACTCGTTCACAATCTGCATCGAAGTAAAAAAATGGCTCAAATTGAACTATCATAAGGCTTGGAGTGATTTTGTAGTTTTATATAGCGCTATGGATATTCTGTCATTGGGTTGGGTTTCAGTACTGGTTCTGTTCACTTGGTCAATTGCAATGGTCATTTGGGGTCGTAACGGTTTTTAGAGAAATTGTGGAAAGTCCGTTTGTAACTGTTCTATTTTTCGCCGCCCTGGGATTATTAGTTGTCGTCAGTGGGGGTATCGTATATTTGACACTGGTAGAGTGGCGCGATCGCCGTCGCCGCGATCGGGATAAACGATTGTAAAAACATCCCGATTCAGGGACTATTGCTACTCACCCAGGCAGAGGATATTGCTGTAGCAGTACGTCTGCTTGTGGGCGATCAAAATGAACCTGAGTTCGATGGAGTATTAAAAAACTCAGCAAGAACCTCGAACTCAGGTTTTTTATCATCGAGAATGATTATCACTGATTAGTTGAATATATTTCGTGTCAAGTCAAAGAAGTGCCAGTCAGTCAATTTACTTTTTTGTACAGACACGGAATACCTCATCTCTACATCAGAGACTGATAGTTGACAGCAAAAAGGGTCAGCGCTTAAAGGCGATCGCGATTAACAGGCGAAGTCTTGGATATCTTCTTCATGGAGGAGGATGGTTGTTTCAGTACCTAGCCGTCCGAAAATCGGCTCTGATGCCATCTCCATCTCAACAGCATAAGTCCATGTACTGGATTCGGGGTGGTAGCTTTTGACAATGCCTATACCGCCTGCAAAACTGACCGTTTCGTCTATCCCCCATTTGGGGCGTTTCCTATGATGTGAGGACATAACTCCAATTAAGGTTTAAGTTTTACTATTACTAAATACACTTCATCGAACAGAACCATCAGTACGAAAAAGTGATAATTATTGTTATACTTAAAAAGTAATCTCTAGCTGTGTATCAGAGGTTTTGCTGGGGAGAGAATGCTGTAAAACTCAGGGAAGTAAGCTTCTCTAACTAGCGTTGTAAAAAAAATCACTTTCTGTAGAAGCGAGGCAAGCGTTACATCACCCTTAAGAATGAGTTCTTTAGATAGAGGAGGGGTTCTAACTTAGGTGGTAGACTTGCTACATGGCAAGTGTTAAGTTACCCAACACACTGCTACTGACAGGACATCAAGCTTCTAGCCCCTACTGGCTAGGGGCTTTTTTTAAACTCAATTCTTACAAAATTACCCCTGCTTCTGTGGGAGCAGGGGTAGAGCTTACCG
>JBFLZA010001056.1:0-2053 GCA_040756535.1 Cyanobacteriota bacterium | reverse complement strand
AATGCCAATCCTGGCTAAGGGAGAGATTCAATGTCCCCAAGGTTCCCAGAGAGTGATGGAGATAAAACCGTAAACTTCTTTTCCCCTACCGTTAGTCCATCAATAGAGAATTTAAACGTCCAATTGCCGGATGAATCAAAATTTGGCTTAAAGTCATACCAACACCAAGCATTCAAACCACTTGAAGAAGCTTTGAGCGTTGATTGACCCATGGCGACAAGTCTTCCCTGACTATCGAATAGCTGGCAAACACTCTCAGGTTCATGATCAGGCAAATCGGACAAGTTAACAGAAAAATAGACTCGCCCTTGATGGATTGAGATGCGGTCTATACTCTTTGCAGATTCTGGTTCAGTCGTAACCGTAATTTTTGCTTGATTCGATGTCAGCGCGTGAATTCTGAATCCAGCTAAGGCAACAAGACTGAGTGTGACTAATCCTAAAATAGTCGGCAACGACCCTTGGGCAGCTTTTGCGGTTGAAGTTGGGCGAATCACCTCAAGGGGAATTAATGCCTCTAACGCTTCCGATGCTCCTGAAAAGCGGCCTTTAACATTAGGTTCTACCATTTTTTGCAGCCAGTCGATAAACTCCTGACTGAGTTGAGAGACCTTTGATTTAAAGTTAATGCAACCCGTATCCTCTACAAGGCTGCCGACAGCAGTAGAGGCGGTATCGGTTAGCAAGCAAATCAACGTTGCACCTAGGCTGTAGAGGTCAGAAGCAGTCGTCAGTTGGCGGTTGAACATCTGTTCGGGTGGCATAAATCCCAAGGTGCCTTTGATGACGCTGCTAACGGCAACTTCCCCCCCACCCATACGCGCAAAGCCAAAATCCACCAAGTACACATTCATTCGGTCATCCACTAAGATGTTTTCCGGTTTCAAATCTCTGTGGATGACTGGGGGAATCTGACTTTGCAGGTATTTTAGGATATCTAAAACTGCGATCGCAATTTGCTTAATTTGCTGAGGCGTCCATTCGGTTTTAGTAGATAGGGAAGGTGCATCCTTATATTCCTGCACCATGCAAAACCCTTGAGGCGTCTGGAACGAATCTAAATAACGAGGGATGCTGGGATGGTCGAGTCCTTGCAAAACTTGAATTTCTCGTTCGTATGCGTCGTAATCCGACCAGTTGGCACCCGTGCGAGCAAACTGAAACTGTTTAACGACGACGGAGTGTTGCGTGTTAATTTCGGTAGCGAGGTAGGTGACTCGACCCCCAGCACGATTGTGACCCAGTTCTCGGATAATTTGATAGCCGTAGTTGGAAAAGTCGGGAAAGCTGTTCATGATAATTTCTTCGCAATTGTCAGAGGACAGTAGTCAGTAGAAAAAAATGGTGAAATCAAATTTTGAAAACTTGCAAGTTTACCAACTGGCTGAAAGCCTCGCTGATGAAATTTGGAACATTGTCGGAAGCTGGGAGCCATTTGCCAAAGATACCGTTGGAAAACAAATGATTTGTTCTGTAGATAGCATTGGTGCCAATATCGCAGAAGGGACTAGCTGGCACAACTTTCAAGAGAATCAATATTTCATTAGGATGGCAATTAGCTCTTTAAATGAAACGAGGTACTGGTTGCGTCGAGCTTACTCTCGGCATCTTTTGACACGCGAACAGGTCAAAAAACTTAAACCCCTTGTCGATGAGCTATATCCCCAGCTAAACGCTTACCTAACATCTATTGCTAATGTTTCAGATAAACACGACCCTCCTCAAAACTAACCGAAACTGCGTTTCTCTAAGGCAAAGGTTAAAGGTGAAGGGGAAAAGGTTTTATTCGTTCCTTTTACCCTATTCATGATTCGGAGAAGAAAAACAAGAAAGCGATCAAAAGAGCAATATTTATACATCTTTACCTCAAGCCGGAGCATTGATATATGGAGTTTCCTTCCCCTTTCCCCTTTCCCCCTTCCCCTTTTCCCCTTTCCCCTGCCCGAAGGGCTTGACCTTAGGGCTGAATCAGATGTTGCTGTTGGCGCTGATAGTCAGCCATCAGTCGCCTTTGTTTTGTATTGAGGTAGTAGTTTAATAGGAACGGGATTCC
>JBFLZA010001055.1:0-2055 GCA_040756535.1 Cyanobacteriota bacterium | reverse complement strand
AGATGTAACACCTTGGCACTGGTGCAGTTAATAAATAGACTAGAGGTGGGGTGATTGGCTCGTATCAAGTTGTTGTAATGATAGGGAAGTGTTGCAATCCTAATTAATAGGATTACAGCGTAAGGAACGCGGTTTCCTCCGAGCGCTCTTCAAGCCCACGGTTGAGAAAAGCAATACTAGCGTGAAGTCAAGCTGAACTTGACAAGAGTAGGTTCTTATAAAAGATGATTTGCTCTCTTGGTTGACCTTCAACACAGCAAATAGTATTGGCGAACTCTTCGTCCAAAAAAACCGAGTATCCACCTGCGCTCTGAGGTGAGGTTGGCAATGTGTTTAACTCCCGCCGCTTGGAATAAATGCACGTCCTGAAAGCACTGAAAAATCCAACGTAAAGTGGGAGATTGAGTGGCTTTCCCCAGTTGATCTTTGAGGCTTTCTCTCGTCGCCACCAAGGCTTGGCGTAATTGTCGCTGTCCCAAACTATAAACCAGTAAACATAGACCCATCACCATCGCCATTGCTGCTACTCTTTCTGGGGATTTGAGACAAATGCTGGAGGTAAAAAATAAGGGGTCTTTGAGGAAACGAAATCCCCGCTCTGGGGCTTGCTGCTGTTTGTATTCTTGCAGCACTTGAAAATCACTCAAATCTTGAGGATTAGTAACATTTGTGGCTAGAATAAACCGACCGGATGAGGCGATGGTTTCTTGAATCGCTGTCGGGTTTCTGACTAAACTAGCTGCAAGTCGATAAGTGACGACGGGCTGGGAATCTTTACGGGGTCGTCCTGGTCGGGTGTGTTGTTTTTGTGGAGTAACTGTAACTCCTTCCAAAGCATGATATTTCAATTTTTTGGCAAAACGCTCAGCCGCGAGCCTAGCATCAGCTTCACAACGAAAGTTTTGATGTGATAATTGGCTCATCTGTTGGTTCAATCGTTGCTCTAACTGCTCAATTGTCCTGTAGAGTTGTTTGATATCAGCTTGTTTACGAGCTTGACTTTCAACAATTACCCATCTTTGGGCAATGCCTCCATACTCGCTGTGGCGACAGGCAATTCTATAACCAGGTAGTTGAGTATCAATTAAGTCGCCAATCGTAAGTTCCTTTACTATTTGCTTGGCGGCGGCGACGCTCAGGGGAACACGGCAAATCCATTTCAACGAACCTAAGGATTTAATATTGTCTTCACTGTACAAGGCACTGTCGGCAACTATCAAAGACTCTAGGCTTAGCTGTTGACGAAATTCCTGTATCAACTGAGCAAACATCGCTTTGTCTGATTCGTTGCCGTCGGCTACCCGCAGGTAGAGAGGGATGTCTCCATCTGCACTACAAATCAGGTCAATAATAAACTGTTTAAGATCTGGTCTGTTGTCACGGGAATAACCGTAGGTAATATGAATAGGTTTTGGTGCTGTTTGTGGCGCTAATAAATCATCTTTGCCCTGAGCCACCACTAGAGACAGTTCTTCCCAGTTTGATAGGTACTCTCCATGTACATGAAATGATGACGAGTCTAGATGCAACGACTCTACACAGATGCCTTCTTTGATGGCTACTTTCAGGGCAATGCTGACAAACAATTTGGTCAGGTCTGCCAGATATAGCTGGTCTAACACTCGTCCTAAACGGTCATCATTAAGATGTTTTGCTAGAACCCCCTCACCAATCAAGTGTTCGGTAGCTTTACCTTCAAAGAACTGCTCAAACAGGTACAGTGGGGAGGTGACAAAGCCCAATCCATTGAGAATCATCGCTTTGACTATATGACCCGCACTAACAATCTCTCGCTCGTGTCGTCCTAGTTGTTGATTAATCTCCTCCACTAACCCCATCTCATCAATAATGCCTGCGATGATGCCCAAGTGGTTGAGAGTTTGAACTTGGATTTCTGGAGAACCTGTCATGCCACTACTTTCACAAAGGCTGTTGGTACTGGTTGACAGTCTATGGCATTATTTACTCTCGCCAGCATCCTAGGCTTGTATCTGGGATTACAGCCTGTTTGACCTCGAAATTATCAGGGTGTGACACTTTGAGGGCGGAATGTGG
>JBFLZA010001054.1:0-2058 GCA_040756535.1 Cyanobacteriota bacterium | reverse complement strand
ATTGCTGCCGAAGAAAGAAGAAACAGGATACCCAGTAAGCTGGATTAGCTAACCAACCAATTGCCGGAATCAGAGCGAACATTAATCCGACTAGCCCAGCAAAGGTAAGCTCAATTCCTGTCATTTCATAGACGTTATCAGGATAGCCATAAGCATTGAGGTTTCCTGTGGGTACTTGTGCTTGTGTTCCCAAGCCATTTTCGCTAGGTACTATATTAAACAAGAGACAGGGTAGACCTAGTGCTATTCCATATATCAACATTGATAGCCACACAAAAAATATTCGCTTTATCATTTCTAAATCCTCCTATATAGTTGTAGGGTTGGCATTGCTTCACGAATCAATGATTCAAGGAATTCATCAACTCAGCTTTCAGCAAATGAAGCGTCTCACTTCCCCCTGCCATCAACTCCTAATACTCAGCCAACATCGTCTCTAAATCCCGATGTTTTTCCTTCTCTCGGTAAGGGTTCTTAATATCCAAGTTGTACCCATTCGCCTTAATCACCTCCACCGGAACCTTCCAGGCCAACTCATTTTCCACGCGGTTATGCCACCATGCCTTACTCAAAGGTTTGTGACAAACTAATAACAATCTCATCAAAGAAATTAACCTCTCTCCAACAGTTCTTTCCGCCTTGGGAGTTGTGATGGCATTTCGCTGGAAGAAATTTGGTCAATGGGTACTTCTTGCTCTTGTGCTGATAGTGCTTGGGACTTTCTTGCTGATGGGGGTTCCTGGAATGTTTGTTTATCTAGTATGGCAAGTAATATTAAATGCGATTTTCAATCGAGAGGTCATTGCCGAACCCGCTGTCGGAGGAGGTCTCTGGGCTTTGGGTCTTGATGTGTCGTTAAAGACGCCTCTTGGCTTACCGTTAGGCTACATCGTTGTCAGCTTGCTGCCAATCGCATCGCTGCCAAGACTTCCCTTTTTACGTCACCGCCTAACTTGGCTTCTCTTATTTGCAATACTCTGGTCACTCCTGATCGTTTTTTGGTCTAGTGAAGCGGTCTGGGAGGTAAAAAAGTCCTTTTCGGGAATGTTGTCCTAGTGCTAAACGCTGTACAAGCCAGGTGGAGTATTAGGAACCTCAATCAGCAATCATCTCGCTCACTGTGAGAACTCTCGAACATAGGTATCAAAAGTTAGAGAGTTATCAAAGAAATCCTGCTTCTAGAAATTGAACTCTAGTTAGAGGCTCAAGCAGGGTGCTAGGGCTAAATTTTTCGTCAGATCAGTAAGGAAAACGCGATCACAGAGGTTAAGCAGTTCGACCTCGGTCTGCGTCTGTCGCATCAGCCGCAGGAAATCTCCTTCAGCGTCAACATTTAGGGCAATGTAGTTGAGGAACATTTTGAGATAGCCTACGCGCGATCGCATGGGCATAGATGCTGAATAGGGAGTTTGCCATAAACGATCAATATAGTTGCGTACCTCTACTAAAGGAACGGGCGTGATCGGTTCTCCTCGCCAAGCCTGCCGAATTTGATGAAAAATCCAAGGATTCCCGATCGCCCAACGTCCCACCATCACTCCCGCCGCGCCCGTTTGAGAAAGCACTTCTAGAGCTGTTGTCGCCGAGTCGATATTGCCATTGGCAAGCACTGGACAATGAACCCGTTTGACCGCTTCAGCAATCAAATCATATTTCACTGAAGAGTGGTACATATCTTTCACCGTGCGACCATGCAAACTCAGCAAATCAATGCTGTGGCGATTAATTAGATCTAGAATTTCATAAAAGGTATCTGTATTTTCAAACCCTACACGCATCTTGACAGTCAAAGGTCGATCATTGAGAGCATTCCGCAGTTCTCCCAAAATCCGATCCACTTTTTGGGGGTCTCGCAGCAATCCACCTCCAACATTTTTGCGATAGATTCTAGGTGCTGGACAGCCCATGTTCAAGTCAACTCCAGCGATATTATAGTTGCAGAGATCAATCGCTGTTCTTACTAAGTCGGGAATGCTTTCGCCAATCATTTGAGCAAAAATGGGGCGGCCCGTGTCGTTAGAGGTGATTGCTGCCAGAATGCTACGATTGAGCCGTGAG
>JBFLZA010001053.1:0-2061 GCA_040756535.1 Cyanobacteriota bacterium | reverse complement strand
AGTAAGTTTAGTTGATCGTCCAGCAGTCGTGCCAGCAGTGCTTGCCTGCGCGACTTGTCATCACCAGCTTCTTTTTGCAGGTAATCGAACAACAGCAGTTTATTAAAATTCGAGGCAACTTCTGCCAATATTAGCGGCGGTTTGCTGTTGAAATACGATTGATTAGCGCGTGTTCTAGCGAAGTGCAATCCCTGTCCGACTTGATGAGCTAAGGTAAACAGCGAGTTGTAATCCTCAGTGTAAGAAAGCGATAAGTAACTGTGCTTAGCATAGGTCGGAAAACACAATACACCACTGCCCTTGCCAGCACGCACTTTGGCATCTACCCATCGGTTGGAAAATAAGTCGGCTGCCCTGTTGGCATAAAAAATATCAAATTGTTTCAGAGCTTCTAGGAGTGTTTCAACACCTGTTTTGTAGTCTATTGTCTGCAAGGGGTCATCATCTGTCCAGGGGGCATAAAGATCGCAAGTACGGATTTTGTGCCCGATCGCTTTTCCTTTCAACTGGTAGTAATCTTGAAATAGATTGATGCGATCGCCAATACCATCCATTACAGCTCGGAATACCGACTCCGGTACATCCGAAGCCAAAAGCTGCTTGTGAAAGGTAGAAGGATAACCCCGCATCTGGCTCTCAATATAGTGGTCTTGGCAAATATTATTGAGAATCAAGCCATAAAGCGTAATGTTACCCTCTATCCCCTGCTGCAATGAGCGGTAGGCATCATAACGCACCTCACTCTCCGGATGAAAAAGCAATGCTTCTAGTTCTGCTTCTATTTCCGCTGCCTTGCCATCAGGCGTTGTCACCGCTTCATAGTCCTGCTCACTCCGGTGAACGGCGTACAGTTCGATGAATGCTTGCCGCCCTGTCAGATTGTCCCGGTTCCGGGTTCGCTCTACTTCTTTAGGAAGGGTGTGGACACGAAACTGAGTAATGCGGTTGAGATAGTAGCTGTAGTTAGAGAGGGCTGGTGACGTTTGTAATTCGTCAAATTTAGCAGTATCTAAATCCTGTAATTCCAGGTTAAAGAAAAGTAACTGGTTATGAATGCGGGTGAGGGCTACTCTTACATTGTTGAGAAACTGCTTTGCTTCATGATTCCGTGGGTTAGCACAGACGATAAGATTAGCAAACGTGTCGAGATGACTATATTTTTCTGATATGGCTTCTAGCTGACGCAGGCACTGGGCAATTTCTTCTGGCGTTAGCTGACTCACCTGACTTCGATAATTTTGGCGAAATTCTCCGGCTTGCTGCTGGAGTGCTTGTAAATCCTGGTCAAACTGCGGGTCGTCAAAGCCTTGATAGAGGTCTGAAAAATCCCAGGCTTGGGGAGTATATATTTTGGCAATTACAGATAGGTGAGCCAAGGTAGTGCTCCTTAGTTGGAAAGAAGATTTTGTTAATGCTGAACCGACGCCCAGAGGGCGGTAATTTCAATGCACCCGGAGGAATTGGCTAGTAACCCAGCCAACTCATAGAGACACGTAGGGCAGGTATTTAACCTGCCTTACTAAGGATGGAAACAATTAAATTCGGAGTCCCAATCCAATCCTCTAAAGGAGAGGATTCATGTAAAAGAGTCGTTTGTAAAAGAGAATATTCTTCTTTTAATTTTATTTTGGAAGGTTCTGACTTAGCCGACATCCTCATAAAGAGAGAATAGGGGGGTAAGTTGAATCGCTTCTAATCGCTTAGGCATAAGCCAGTAGATATAAAACAGGGCTTATGGGTCTATAAGCCGGCGCAACTGATATCTTATAAATTTTAGTTAATAGATACTAGAATTGTTATTGTCAGCAAATTAATGAATTATTAGATACAGCAGAATTCAGGAGCTAGGAGTCAGAATTTAGAAGTAAAACGATCTTTCTACCTAGTTCTGAGCCCTAGTTGGTGTACTTCACTAATTTGAGAGCCGCTGTAACGTGAAACTCTTTTTGTTGAAACTATGATTTTTGCCCAATATAAAGATAAAGAACGGTTTCCCGCAATTTAACAGGTTGGGAATCTTACTGATAAAAAATGCTACCTTTTCTATGATTAGGTATAGAC
>JBFLZA010001052.1:0-2064 GCA_040756535.1 Cyanobacteriota bacterium | reverse complement strand
CGAGCCACTGTCTCCTCAACTTGTCTGATATCCTCAGCAGCTACTGTCTTAAATATATCGTCTAGCGCTTCTGTGTCTTGCTCGGTCAGGGGAAGCATGGAATTTACTTGATTACTAGCCATTTTTCTCCGGACTAACTAGTCTATCGAAAAAACATGAATCATTACAATTTATTACAAACATTGACAGATATACCTCCGTCACTCTACTGAAATTCACGCTCCAGTAATTCTCAACTTTTGATGGAGGCAGGTGCATAGGATGTGTCTTTTCGCAATAAAATCTCACTTAATTGAAATGTCTACCAGCTTGAATCCGCTGAAGGCGGAACCTCATACCGAGTTGTATTCAAACGTAGTAGCTAGCAAGAGTTCTCAGAGGCAGGGGGAGAGACACTGCTATCTTTGACTCCAATTGGGTATCAAACGCAAAGGCTATACCCGGATATATAGGCGGCAGTGCCACCTAACCTATTACATTTACTGCCTCTAAAAAAGCTGTCTCATTGGCTCAACACATCCTACACGGTATTGTTGAGTGACCTATCCTTCACTCTTGAACCCGAAGGTCTATTGGGGAAGTGAATTAAGACTAACTATCACTTCAACGGCACTGCTTTTGCAGTAAAGCCTAAAACTGCTGATTTTTCCATAAAATGCTAATATTCCAGTCTTTTTTGCCAGCTCTCTGTATTGATCAAAATCTAGCGGGAAAAACGCATTTCTAAATTTCTGGCAAAAAATTAAAAATTCTATCCATTTTTCCTATTTCTCATCACTCAGGGGCTAGGCTGGTGGGGTTCATCCATGCTTGCTACTTCACACTCACACACTGCTCGCATAAGCCATGCTCTTTGATATAGTCAACCTCCCCTACTGGATTTTTCTGGGTATGGGAGTCCTCCTGTATTTAGTCGTTATTCTTTCCGGTGGAGGAGAGGACGACCTTGAGGTGGATGCGGATGCAGATTTCGATATCGATGCGGATGCGGATATTGATACTAGTAGTGACTTCAGCTTTCTCGAAGTGTTGGGATGGTTGGGCTTTGGTAAAGCTCCCCTCATCTTACTTCTGGCAACCGACTTTAGCCTGCTCGGTCTGATAGGTTGGATGCTGAATGTAGCGTTTGCGAGTATTACGGGTGATACTCCTATCGGTCTGACGGTGGGCGTTATTTCCGGATTGTCGCTGTTTTTAAGTTTAGCGATCGGGAGTTTCATTGCTCGACCCATTGGAAAAGTGTTCGCCTCTTTCGGGGAAGATGCCAGTGGCGATCGCTTAATTGGTTGTCAAGGTACTGTGAGTTCCCTGGCTATCCCAACAGAAAATCAAGGCAAAATTGGTCAGGTTGATGTCCTTGACCCTGCCCGCAATCTCGTTACAGTCAACGCTACCTTACCAAGCTGGGCAAACGTGATTCCGGGTCGCGGGACTCAAGTTTTAGTGATTGATCGACGGCCTCACAGCTATCTAGTGATTGCTAAAGATAGTTCGGATGAACAACAGTGGTTAGCGACTTCCTCCCCAACTAAAGGGGAATAGGTCATTTGTGATTACACCTATGAGCGATTGCTTACAAAGAAAGAATGAACATCTCTCCCTCCTAACTCCTAACTCCTGACTCCTAACTTCTAACTCCTGACTCCTGACTCCTGACTCCTGACTCCTGACTCCTGACTCCTGACTCCTGACTCCTATTTTCAAGATAACGATTAATCTCAAACCAAGGATTAATGATAAAAACTTGAGAATTTATAACAAAATAATTAAACAAAAGTAATATTCAAGCTTTAAAAACATTTACCTCTATCACTACCTAATATTGTATGTCACAGACTTCTACCTCTCATTTAGTTCCGGTACAACCCCACCTAGCCCAACTTAGCCCTGGAATTCTCTTTTTTCCTGGCGTCATCGGTGCTTTGGTTGTCCTACTGCTATTAAGCGTTTGGGCGTATACGCGAGTTTACGTCATTACGCCTAACAACGAGGCGTTTGTCCGAACGGGCGGCGTTTTTGTTAAACAAAAAAAGGTAATTATTAATGGTGGTTGTGTTGTTCTGC
>JBFLZA010001051.1:0-2083 GCA_040756535.1 Cyanobacteriota bacterium | reverse complement strand
GGACTCACCTGTCCTACGCCGGTGCTGAAAACGAAAAAGGCGATCGATGGGATGAGTTCGGGTCAGACCCTTGCGGTAATCGCCACTGACCCTGCATCAAAAGCCGACATTCCCGCCTTTCTGAATAGATTAGGGCATGAGCTTGTCGAAGCAGTTGAAAAGGATGGGACATTTTTTTTCTTAATAAAAAAGAATGCTGATGCCATAAAAGTGTAGAGTCAATTTGACGATACGTTGCTTTTAACTGTCTTGCATCACAGCGACGATCCTGTCCGGGTCATACGCGAAGCTCATCGGGTTACACGCCCTGGCGGCAGAGTTATTGTTATTGAGTCGGTGTATGGTGTAAACGGTCAGGAACTTTCGCCACCTCAACGCGCTCAAGCACAGCACTATCTTGCGTTAACCCCGGAACAGCAACGCAGGGTCAACATATTCTTCGCTCACTTTTACATCCGTGTCATTCATTACACTGGTGATCCTTCAAAAAAAGAGAACGTCCCATTCAACTTCAACACGCCTGAAGGGTGGCGAGAACTTTTTGAAACAAACGGGTTAAAGCAAGAGCGGATTGTTCATTTAGGCGCTGACCAACCGACTGTTCCTGAATACCATACATTGCACGTCCTTAATGCAGAGGAACAGGAGCCGGAGCCCTCATTTATAAAGTCCCTGAAAATTACGTTCACAAGCCCTCCGCTTCGCAAGGGACGCTGCACTCTGGCTCGGGGCTGCGCCCCGCGAATATACGCTGCCTGTCTAACCAAAAGAGAACAGAGAAGCCCTGCCAGACGCAGAATCTCTTGAATCAGAAGGGAAAAACTGGTGAGCCGTGCAGGAGTCGAACCTGCGACCCGCTGATTAAGAGTCAGCTGCTCTACCAACTGAGCTAACGGCCCATGTGAAGACAGTGAATAGTTATTAGTAATTTGTAATTGGTAATTAGCAAACAATCTATAGTAAATAAAAAAAATTTTTGAGTCAATAAAAACTAATCACCAGTAACTAAGAACTAATCACTATCAATTTCGCTTTGCGCAATTTGGTTGGCGCGCCTGAGAGGATTCGAACCTCCGACCCTCAGCTCCGGAGGCTGATGCTCTATCCAGCTGAGCTACAGGCGCACTATTTAAGTTCATAGCTGAAAGCTCGTAGTTCACAGACAGTAACTTTGAACTGTGAACTCTGAACTCATAAACTCTGAAATTTGCTCTGCAAATTTCAGTTGGGGTGGGCGAGGGGACTCGAACCCCCAACACCTGGAGCCACAGTCCAGTGCTCTAACCATTGAACTACGCCCACCATCTCACTGCAGGTATACCCTCCAGTGAGCTACGACCATATTATTATACCCGATTTTATCTTATCGCGGTAAGAACAATTACTCTTGCGCCTTCTCCTAACGAATGAAAATACTGGCGCGCCTGAAGGGATTCGAACCCCTGACCCACTGCTTAGAAGGCAGTTGCTCTATCCTACTGAGCTACAGGCGCGATAACTACAGTTATCGGTAAACAGTGGTCAGTTGTCAGTAAAAAACCTGAAAACTAACAACTAAAAACTAATAACTGTAAATTTTGCTTTGCAAAATTTACATGGTCGGGGCGAGAGGATTTGAACCTCCGACCCCCTGCTCCCAAGGCAGGTGCGCTAGCCAGACTGCGCTACGCCCCGAACTAATTAACATAATGAATTTTAGAGAAAAAAGTCAAATTCAAGCGCGCCGTCAAAAATGAGATATGTGGCGCAAATAGCCATCTGTTTTTCTGTTCATTTGCAGCGTGCGTTTTGTATGATGAATACAGAGGAGAGACTTGAGTTGAGTATTTTTGTGCACAATATGTTGCACAGAGGTGATCTACGTCATAGCAGGCGGCCATTCAGGGAGAGGCCATCACTGAGAAGTAACGATGAGAACTCAGTTCCCAGTCCTAAACGTTCTCCACCATCTCCCAGACGCCGCAGGGGCAGACCCCTGCGCAGAAGCCGCAGCCTATGCAGAGGCTATCGTCAACTACGTATTCGTACGCGCCGTCGGCATGCTCGATTCTGCTGATGGCTCCCCAGTAGCAGGTGGATTCGC
>JBFLZA010001050.1:0-2083 GCA_040756535.1 Cyanobacteriota bacterium | reverse complement strand
TGAGGAATCCAGTAAATCTCTCCCTTGAGAACATGAAGCCTCTTGTACAACTCTCAACTTGGCTAGGGGTAACAAAAGGAGTTTTCGGATTTTGATGGAGACAACTGAGGGCATTTTGGTTTGAGACTGCAAGGGCGATCGCGTTTTTTCCTGTCATAGAAACTAGCGAACTGACTTGTCAGCGCAACGCTTTCGCATACCAACAAAGTGCGAACTGACTTGTCGGTAATCTCTGGAGAGGATATCAACACGTGAGATCGCACAATTAGGGGAATTGAGTGCGATCGCTCCTGTGTGTAGAGTTGAGAGTGCGATCGCTTCTTTCTTGCCTTGAACGATCAAGTGCGATCGCCTTTTTATTGTCTGCTGTGAGAATGCGATTGTCAAGTTCAAAGCAATCTACAATTCAATTGGTAACAGAAATGATTCATCTGAAATCGGCTCTTTTTTCTGAATTGAATGAGGGGTTTAAAATGATTCAGAAAGCTGCGGAGGCAGAAAAAGGTCTTTATGTAACCTTCTGATATGACCTAAAACTAGCAAGGCGTAATGAAGGAGCAAAGTATTCTGCAAATCTTGTGCAGTTACGATGTTAAGAGGACTTTTAAGCAGTAATGAGGTGTGTCAATGTCTACTGATTCAGAGATAAACTCATACATTCAAAACCCTAAAGAATTGTTGAAATCCTACATTCAAGGGCTGAAGAGTACAGATGTATATATTCAAGGGCTGAAAAGTACAGATTTTGGGGTTCGTCAAGAAGCACTTTTAGCTTTGAGTCTCGTTGGACCCTCTGCCAAAGAGGCGGTTCCTCTCCTCATCCAAGCTTTAGAGGACGAGAATAAAGGTATTCGCATTAATGCAGCCAGAGCATTAGGAGTAGTAGGAGCAGCATCGCCGGAAGTAGTTGCTCCTCTAGTTAAAGCATTAAAAGACGAGAATATCAGTGTTCGTTGCAATGCCATTGGCGCACTAGGAAGCCAGCTACTAATTACATCAGTCTTATTAACTGCCTTGATTGAAGTATTACAGTACGACAAGGAGGCAAGGGTTCGTACCAATGCTGCAATTGTTCTAGGGCATTTTGGAGCCGGGGCGCAAACCGCCGTTCCTGCACTTGTTGAAGCATTGCAGGAAGAAGATGAAACTGTTCGCAGACATATCGTCTTTACGCTTGGTCAAGTTGGAACGGCATCGGTCGATGTACTTGCTGCCCTCACTAAGGCATTAAAAGACAAAAGTAAGATCGTTCACATGAGTGCTATCGCAGCTCTAGGGAACCTTCGACCAGTTACATCAACATCAGTAACTGCGATTACCGAATCTTTGTCGTGCAAAGATGCAGGTATTCGCGCCAATGCTGCTACCACTCTGGGTAAGCTTGGATTACAGGCAAGCTCCGCAGTTCCCGCACTCATTGAAGCGTTACAGGATGAAAATGAAATTGTTCGCCAGCGGGCTACCCGTGCTCTTCAGGAAATTAGCGAGACAGAGAGTGGAGCCAATCAAGATGTTCCCAAAGGGAATGTATCCCAACAAGTGAAAGAGCAGGAGATGTCCTTTGAGAGCATTAAAAGGGAGATTCCCAACTTGACTGACAAAAATTTTGGAGCTTGAAACGAAAGCTAGCAGGGAAGCAAAGTTTGATTTAAGCTGATAAGTTACCACACGAATTGGCAAAAATGATGGCTTCCACTTCCCGTCTCTATGATGCGTTGTAGAGTTATCTGAGTCGGGAATTGAGTACGATCGCCCAACCAGCAATTAGTACAAAAGAGCGATCGCTTTTGTGTTGCGTTGAGGGGCGCGATCACCCTTGGGGTTAGAAAACAAGTGCAATCGCATTTGCTGTAGAGTACGATCGCACTGTTGTAGAGTTAAGAGCGCGATCGCTTTGGGATTGTAGGCTAGAGGCAAGGGGCGGATATGGGGTAGCGCGACAACTTATACTTATAGGCGATCGCTTTTTTGGCTTCTTGGGGATCGCACTCTCCTCAAGACAGACACCAGATGATATGCTTAAAGGTGGTGCTTTAAAGTTAATTAGAGGCTGGGTTCAATGCAAGTTAACGATCTTGGTTTT
>JBFLZA010001049.1:0-2085 GCA_040756535.1 Cyanobacteriota bacterium | reverse complement strand
AAGGACATTATCTTCTGTACAGTAGAGATAACTTTTAGGAATGGACAGCGAGTAAAACTGCTTCAAGTCCAACTTGTCAATCCACGGTTGATACGGTTCAGGTGATAATTGTGCGTAACTGGATCGAGCTAGTTCGAGGTCAGCATCGTTGAGAAACACTTCTCGCCACATCTCAAAAGGTAGAACCATCATCTGATCGTTTGATTCTCTAACTAGCTCGTCGAGTAATGTTTGAAGATGCGGTGGAACGTTATCTCTAAGGCTCTCTCCATCGTTGAGGACAAAGGCATCGAAGAAGATGAGCCGTCGAATGCGATCGCTAATCGCTTCAGCAACTTTCGCAATAATTGTTCCGGCAAAACTATGACCTAAGAGAACAATATCGGTTAAGTCTTTGCCAACAATGTAATCGACGATCGATTGTGTACATTGAGCATGGTTAACATTCTTATTCACGCCTTTGCCATGACCTGCGATCGTGGGAGCAAACGCTTGATGCCCTTTCGCTTCTAGCTGTTTGATCACTTCGTTCCAAGCAGAACCCTCGTGCCATGAGCCATGAACTAAGACAAAAGTTGACATAGAATTGCTCCTTAAAGTGATTCAGCATTCTAATATTGACCTTGTAGTTGGGCTGCTTCAGTTCTTGGTGAAGGCGGTAGTCACAAGGTATTTGCGAATATTTGAAGTTGTGCTATTTGGGGCTATTTTTCAGGTGACGATTTAAAGTGATCGGTGAGGATAGTCTAACTTTTGGTAAATTCCAGCACAATTTTCCCTTGCGCTCCCCCCTGCTCTAGACGTTGATGTGCTTGAACTATCTGATCCCAAGACAGCGTTGAATCAATGACGGGGCGAAGCTGAGTGCGCTCGATTAGTTTTGTCAAAGCATCTAATTTTGCTCGGTACTGTGGCGTGAAAACAAAATGGATAGTCAGATTCTTGCCCCATGCTTCGATGAGTGACTGCGGCGTTTCAGTGTCTACAATGCTCACAAGCCTGCCGAATGGGCGAATAATTTCTGGGCTACGCTGGATTGTTTGTTCACCGATCGTATCCAAAACTAAATCAACACCTAGCCCGTCTGTTTCCTGACAAATAACTTCCGCATAATCTTCGTTCTTGTAATCAATGGCTCGATCTGCGCCAAGTTTTTTAACAAAATCGAGATTTTTAGAACTGCATGTTGTAAAAACGTAGGCTCCCATCGCTTTTGCAAGTTGAATCGCAAGAGAGCCAACGCCACCAGCACCCGCATGAATTAGAATCGATTCCCCAACTTGAAGATTGCCTCTCGTTACTAGGCAATCCCAAGCCGTCCCTCCTGCAAGAGGAAAACACGCTGCTTCACTGTGCGACAAGTTAGAAGGCTTAAGCGCAACAATCCCTGCATCAGCAACATGATATTGAGCATAGCTGCCAGATTCTCCAAAAATCTGCGGCGAGTAATAAACTTCGTTTCCTACCTCAAAGTCTGTCACTGACTCTCCAACTGTCTCAATCACTCCTGAAATGTCAACTCCGATAATTGCTGGTAGTCGAACCAAGTCTCTATAGTCACCACGGCGAGTCTGATAATCAACTGGATTGATCGATGTCGCACACACCCTGACTAGAACCTGATTAGGTTTTGGCATTGGCTTGGGCACAGTTTGAATCTCAAAACTCTCAGGACCACCAAATGTTGTCAGTACGGCTGCTTTCATAAATTCCATCTCTGCTAACCATCCTTGCTTTGGAATCAACGGTAAAGGTATTTCGGTATCACTCAACGTATCCAGATGCGTTTACGCTTCGTCTATGGCGCAGTTGCAGCACGATCGATGAGCTTGGCAACGGCATCTGAATGGGAAACCATCACGACATGGGACGCGCCATTCACAACAACGGTCTCCTTTGAGTTAGCGCGGTTCGCCATGAAAGACAGTGCCGCTGGAGGAATGTTCAAGTCGCGATCGCCATAAATAAACCAGGACGGGGTAGATTTCCATGCGGGCGCACCGGAGGCTTCGTTCAGCGCAGCTTCCGTAATCGGGCGCTGGGTGCTAGCCATCAGTTGCGCGTCGTTAGCGGGCACATCCGCAG
>JBFLZA010001048.1:0-2085 GCA_040756535.1 Cyanobacteriota bacterium | reverse complement strand
TCTCCTAAATCAAATGGTTCTTCTTCCAATCTAAAATTCATAGTAGTCTTTCCTGCTGATTGTCCGCAGTAGACAGATTGTCACTTCGCATTATAGCAAAGTACTGCTACATACAACGGATCTTCCAGCATATAGCCAAATTTTACAACTACTAACTGTGTTAATAGTTACTGCTGCCGTTCACCGGAGCTTGGGTAGTTAGCTCCCGGAAGTGGACACTGCCCATCAGGTGCTAATCGAGTTCTTGTTTCATGTGACAATCATCAGATTGATGAGCACGTGATTGGGAAACGTGATTAACACATGATTATGGGCACTGTCCACCCCCGGTTACCTACCACCCTTAACTTACCGGCACTGGGCAGGCGTCAGCCCCTATACGTCGCCTTTCGGCTTCGCAGAGACCTGTGTTTTAGTTAAACAGTCGCATAGCGTCATTAAGTGACCCTCGCGCACAGCGCGAGAAAATCCGAATATCTAAATCCGAAATCCCAAACAATCTCAAAATTCAAATATCAAATGTTCAAAAAAACAATACTCTGTTGGGAATTTTGATTTTAAAACATTTGAATTTGTTTCGACTTTAGGATTTCGTGCTTCGAATTTACTCGTGCCATGCACGAGGAGGGCATCTCCCGAAGGTTACGCCCAGCTTTTGTTGCCGAGTTCCTTGAACCGCCATCACCCGCTTGCCTTAGTGGTCTACCACCAGCGCACCAGTGTCGGTTTGCGGTACGGACAAAATGTGCTCCTTTGTGAGACTTTTCTCGGAAGCAAAACTATCTGTGTTGCCCGCATCTTGCGACTTGGACTCCTATTCGCTTCTCGGTTAAAGCGCGATAACGGATTTCCCAATTATCACTACGTTGAAGCTTAAATCCCGCCAATGGCGAGACACAGACATGTCCCCCTTCGTCATCCCCCAAAGTCTTGGTCAACACATTTCGGTAACGGAATATCAACCGTTTATACATCGGGGTATAGCTTACGCATCCCCCTTAGATCCGACTTACCCGAAGTCGACGAACGTTGCTTCGGAAACCTTGCGCATTCGGCATCAGGGATTCTCACCCTGAAACGCTACTCATGCCGGCATTCGCACTCCCGACCACTCCATCCTGACCTTGCGGAAGGACTTCACTGTTGTCGGGACGCTCCCCTACCACGCGGCGAAGCCGCGAACTGTTAACAAATTAACAGTTGACAAATTGACCAATTAACAAATGTGGAATGTTGCTCTTGTCAATTTGTTACTTTGTCACTTTGTTAATAGTTTGCGACTCCGTCGCATCTCTGTCTTCGGCGCTTTGCTTGAGAGCCTCGATCATTTTCGGCGCCGCAGTTTTCATCCAGTGAGCTGTTACGCTTTCTTTAAAAGATGGCTGCTTCTAAGCCAACTTCCTGGGTGTCTTAAAACCACGACTTCCTTTACCACTTAGCAAAAACTTTGAGGCCTTAGACGAGAGTCCGGACTGTTACCCTTTAGACACACGAGCTTAGCCCCGCATGTCTGACTCCCCGCGTAATTTTGCCTGTATTCGGAGTTTCATTGAAATATCTCGCTTGCGCTTGATACCTCATTGAGTGCTCTACCCCAGCAAAAATTATTAGCGGAGGCTATACCTAGATATATTTCGGGGAGAACCAGCTATCTCCGGGTTCGATTGGCATATTACCCCTAACCACAGGTCGTCTCACAGGTTTGCAACCCTGACGAGTTCGGGCCTCCTCCCCGCTTTCGCGGGGGTTCACCCTGCCCATGGTTAGCTCACCCGGTTTCGGGTCTAATCGGCGCTACAAACGGGCTATTCACCCTCGCTTTCACTACGTCTACCCCCGATTTAATCGGGGTTAAACAATGCAGCACCAATTAACTCACCGGCTCATTCTTCAATAGGCACGCGATCACTTGCACTCCGCGCAGTGATAGTTAGTTCGCAACACACGTTACATCGTTACTTCGTATTTTTTGTTTTACGAAGTAACTAAGTAACGAATTAACGAATTAACTAGCGCAGTGCGAAGCACAAGCTCTCACTGTTTGTCAGCCGACAATTTCAGGTACTATTTCACTCCCCTTCCGGG
>JBFLZA010001047.1:0-2087 GCA_040756535.1 Cyanobacteriota bacterium | reverse complement strand
ACAACTGCTTACCCTGGAGGGTCATAGCTCTTCGGTAAATGCAGTAGCAATCAGCCCTGATGGCACGAAAGTGATTTCTGCATCAGATGACAAAACTCTCAAAATGTGGCATCTAGACAGGGGAGAGGAGCTGCTTACTCTGGAGGGTCATAGTAACTGGGTAAGTGCAGTAGCAATCAGCTCCGATGGCACTAAAGTAATTTCTGGGTCAAGAGACAAAACTCTCAAAATGTGGCATTTAGATAGGGGAGAGGAGCTGCTTACCCTGGAGGGTCATAGCAACTGGGTAAGAGCAGTAGCAATCAGCCCCGATGGTACGAAAGTGATTTCTGGGTCAAGAGACAAAACTCTCAAAGTGTGGCATCTAGACCGGGGAGAGGAGCTGCTTACCCTGGAGGGTCATAGCTCCTTTGTAAGAGCAGTAGCAATCAGCCCCGATGGCACTAAAGTAATTTCTGCATCAGATGACAAAACTCTCAAAGTGTGGTCTTTGAACACAGGAGAACAACTGCTTACCCTGGAGGGTCATAGCTCTTCGGTAAATGCAGTAGCAATCAGCCCTGATGGCACGAAAGTGATTTCTGCATCAGATGACAAAACTCTCAAAATGTGGCATCTAGACAGGGGAGAGAAACTGCTTACCCTGGAGGGTCATAGCTCCTTTGTAAATGCAGTAGCAATCAGCTCCGATGGCACTAAAGTAATTTCTGGGTCAAGAGACAAAACTCTCAAAGTGTGGCATCTAGACACACAAGAGGAACTGTTTACCCTCTCTGGTCATACTTCCTTTGTAAATGCAGTAACAATCAGCCCCGATGGTACTAAAGTAATTTCTGCGTCAGATGACAATATTCTCAAAGTGTGGCATCTAGACACACAAGAGGAACTGGTTACCTTCTCCGGTCATAACTCCTTTGTAAATGCAGTAACAATCAGCCCCGATGGCACTAAAGTAATTTCTGCGTCAGATGACAATATTCTCAAAGTGTGGCATCTAGATAGGGGAGAGGAACTGCTTACCCTGGAGGGTCATAGCGGCTCGGTAGAAGCAGTAGCAATCAGCCCCGATGGCACGAAAGTGATTTCTGGGTCAAGAGACAAAACTCTCAAAGTGTGGCATCTAGATAGGGGAGAGGTCATTGCCAGTTTTACTGGTGATGGTGCGTTAACTTGCTGTGCTTTTGCAGCGGATGGCGTGACAATTGTGGCAGGCGATGCATTGGGTCGGGTGCATTTCCTGCGTTTGGAAGGCTCACGGTAATACCTTTTCACAACAAGATGGCATGAAATGGTTAAGTCGGCTGACAAGTTAGCATCACGCTCTCCCGCCTTCCAACGCGCTCGTCTGGGAAGCTTACCCTATAACCTGCTCAAGTCAGGGCAGTGGCAAAAGTATTACCAAATCCTAACTGACTTTGAATTCCTAAATCAAAAGATAGAGCATCCTGACTTTGAGGTGCAGGCACTGATTGAGGATTACGATTTGATTGACGCGGCAGAAGCAACAACTGACCCAGAGTACGACCCGGAGAAAGTCAAAACACTAAAACGGATACAAGGGGCGCTGCGACTGTCGGCACACGTTTTAGCTAAGGATAAGACGCAACTGGCGGGGCAACTGTGGGGGCGATTGCAGTGCTTTGAGGTGCCAGAAATTCAGCAGTTGCTGTCTCAGACCAAGCAGAGTAAAACCACTTGGTTGCGTCCTTTGACTCCAATCTTAACTCCTCCGGGGGGGCGGTTGCTACGTACACTGAGCGGTCATAGCTCTTCGGTAGAAGCAGTAGCCGTGACAGCCGATGGCAAACGGGCTATCTCCGGTTCAAATGACAACACGGTGAAAGTGTGGAATCTGGAAACGGGTGAGGAACTCTTTTCCCTCCACGGTCATAGCTCTTATGTAAATGCAGTCGCCGTCACCGCCGATGGTAAACGGGCTATCTCCGGTTCAAATGACAACACCGTGAAAGTGTGGAATCTGGAAACGGGTGAGGAACTCTTTTCCCTCAACAGTCATAGCGCTTGGGTAAGTGCAGTCGCCGTGACAGCCGATGGCAAACGGGCTATCTCCGGTTCAGATGACACCA
>JBFLZA010001046.1:0-2088 GCA_040756535.1 Cyanobacteriota bacterium | reverse complement strand
CCCGCTCTAGTTCTTGACGGACAGGTTTTCCACATCAACTTCGGAGCTGAACTATCGGCATTGGAAGTGGTTGAGTGACAGCATTCTCAAATTCCTACTCTATGGACATACCTATTCTCCTATCCATCCAAGTCGGTCTACCTAAGCAGGTGGGCATTGAAGGAGCAACCGAGCCAATGGATCGACCTTGGACAACTGGTTTTTTCAAAGAACCTGTTGCAGGGTCGGTTTATCTTGGCAAAACTAATCTTGATGGTGACGGACAGGCAGACCTTGTTTTACATGGTGGTCTTGAAAAAGCTGTTCTAGTCTATGCTGCGAGGCATTATCCCCAGTGGGAGCAGGAACTAAATTTATCAGACTTTCCCTATGGTGCCTTTGGAGAGAATTTTACGGTTTCTGCTTTAAGTGAGGCGGATGTCTGTATCGGCGACATCTACGCTGTAGGAGAAGTCAGCATTCAGGTATCGCAACCACGAGAACCGTGCTGGAAACTGGCGCGAAGATGGCGAATGAAAGACTTACCTAAGAGAGTTATCACCACTGGAAGGTCAGGTTGGTACTGTAGGGTTGTGTCGGAAGGGATAGTCCAGCGCGGACTACCCTTGCTCCTTTTAGAGCGACCACTTCCACTGTGGAGTGTGGCTCGTGTTAACCAAGCGCACTATCGAGGTAAAGAGGATTTTTCAGAATTAGCTTCCTGTCCTCTGCTATCTCCAAGTTGGAGGGAATACTTTGCCTCTCGTTTGCCAAGACGTTGAGGATTATTCATCGATCCTAGTACTTACACATTGACAGAAAGTTTACAATATGCATTCATCACCACCTTCTGTTTTAAGTGTTAAGGAGATGAGTCAATTGGAAATTCGCGAAGATGACTTAACAGGTAAGAAGATTGCTGACTTGCTCCAGGAACATCTGGAAAATATGCATGAGATTACCCCACCTGAAAGCATCCATGCTCTTGATTTAGAGGCATTGCGAGCACCCAATATTACTTTCTGGACGGCTTGGGAGAGCGATGAATTACTCGGATGCGGGGCACTAAAAGAACTCGATGCAAGAAATGGTGAAGTCAAATCAATGCGTACCGCCAAGGCTCACCGCCGTAGGGGTATCGGCTCAAAGATTCTTGAACACATCATCAAAGAAGCCGAACGGCGTGCTTACGATTGCCTGAATTTGGAAACAGGGGCTTTTCCTGAGTTCGCCCCGGCACGGGCCTTGTACCTACGGTATGGGTTCGAGTACCGAGGACCCTTTGCTGAATACATTGATGACCCAAATAGCGTGTTTATGACGAAAAAGCTCGGTAGAGCTTCTGTAATTCCAGTTGTTTGAACTGATGCTGAATACCCAACTGTGTATGACTCATGATTGCTTCCAGGTTGGCAATTCGTTCTAAAGAGCGATCGTACATTTTGTTCAGCCTCAAGCCTGTGCTTGGAGAATGAATGTGGGTGCAGGATTAGCTGTAAATAATTGGCTTGTCTTTCTAGTCCCAATAGAACAGTTTGGTGGATGAGGGCGAGCGCTCTCCCCATCAGAAGCATTGATGGATGAGAGTGATCGCCTTCTCCCAGACAAAGACATTACTATCTACTGCTGGGCAATTTGTCTAGCAATTTCCAGAAACCGTTGAACAGCCGCAGACGGGTCATGTCGTCGCCAAATTACCGCGATCGCCACCTTAGGCGTTGGCTCCTGTAATGCTTTGTAGACTACTCCAGTTCGTTGCAAGTTTTGCAGGGATGCTGGCACAATCGCAACACCCATCTGGGCTGCTACAAGACTGACGATGGTTTGCATCTGGATCGCTTCTTGCGCCACCGTTGGGCTAAAGTCTGCTTGCTGGCAAAGGCTGATGATTTGGTCGTAAAGCCCAGGAGCCAGATAACGCGGAAACAAGATGAACGGTTGATTGGATAGCGATCGCAACGATACTTGCGCTTGCTTGGCAAGTGGATGAACCTCCGGCAAGGCAACCATTAATGGTTCTTCAAAGATTACCTGGGAACTCAATGCATCATGTTCAATAGGCGGACGAACAAACCCAACATCAATTCGCCTCTCCCGCAACCATTGTAA
>JBFLZA010001045.1:0-2095 GCA_040756535.1 Cyanobacteriota bacterium | reverse complement strand
AAACCAAAGATGAATATGCGCTGGCACGCACCGAACGTAAGTCAGGGCATGGTTATCATGGCTTTGAGTTTTATACCGACAGTACCGTTACCCTAGAACAAGATTTAATTCGACGCGACCTCACCATCAATGCCATCGCCATGGATGATGAAGGCACACTGTATGACCCCTATGGTGGCCAGCGCGACTTAGAGCTGCGTGTTTTAAGGCATGTTTCTGATGCTTTCGTAGAAGACCCTCTACGCGTCCTCCGTGTTGCACGATTTGCTGCACGTTATAAAACCCTAGGATTTACGGTAGCCGAAGAAACGTTGGCACTGATGCAGCAACTCGCAGACTCGGGTGAACTGGAGGCACTAACTCCTGAACGCATTTGGAAAGAAACCTCTCGTGCTCTGATGGAAGATCATGCCGATGAATACTTTGAAGTGCTACGTCGCTGTGGTGCTTTAAAAGTACTTTTTCCAGAAATCGCGGCACTTTACGGTATTCCACAGCGCCCTGAGTATCACCCTGAAATTGACTGCGGTATTCATACCATGATGTCATTGCAGCAAGCATGTCGTGCCAACTACGCATTGGATGTTCGTTTTGCTGTTTTAGTGCATGACTTAGGCAAAGCTTGGACACCTGTGGACGAGCTACCGCGTCATATCATGCATGAAGAACGTGGGGTCAAACCTGTGACAGAAGTGTGTGAACGTCTAAAAGTTCCAACGCAGATGAAACAGCTCGCAATTACGGTCTGTAAAGAACATTTGAAATGTCATCAAGCTCTAACCTTAAAACCAGGCACTTTATGGCGCTTACTGCAACGCTTAGATGTACTACGTCGTCCAGAACGGGTTGAAGCCTTTGTGCAGGCCTGTGAATGTGACTCACGTGGTCGTTTAGGGCTTGAAGATCGTGAATACCCACAGTCGGCATATATTTTAAAGGTGATGGATGTTGTGCGAAATATCAAAGCACAAGACCTACCTGCGGATATTAAAGGCCCGGATATCGGTGAAATGCTGATTGAACGTCGAATACACGCAATTGGAGAACTGAAGGCTCAATACAGTTAAACCTTGATCGACTCAAATAAAGCGCCACAATCGGCGCTTTATTTAATTTCACTTAAGAAATGGATGCGGGAAAGGTAATCACCTTTTCCAACTGCATGTGTTCTGTTGCAATCATTAACAAACGATCCACACCTAAAGCAATACCTGCACATGCGGTCATTTGAGGCAAAGCAGTCAATAAAAACTCATCAATTGGCATCACATGTAAGCCTAATTTTTCACGTTCAGCATTATCGGCTTCAAAACGCGAACGCAACACCTCTGCGTCGATCAACTCATCATAAGCATTGGCGAGTTCCAAACCTTCAATATACAGCTCAAAACGTGCTGCAACCAATTCACCGTCTTCATCCGTTTTAGTTTTGGCAAGCGAGGCTAGCTCTGGTGGAAAATCGGTTAGAAATACGGGCGTATCAAAACCTAGACTTGGTTCTACAAAATGTGAAAAGAGCAAATCGATATAGCCAAGTCGGTCATCGCCCAAGTCCAAATTTAAACCTACGCGATTACAACAGTCTTTTAACTCTTTCAAACTGGCTTGCAGTGGGTTCAAATCCAAACGATCCATAAACGCATGCTTATAGCTCAAAATGGTAGGGCGAACCTCACCAAAACGCTGCTTTAATGTGACATTCAATAAATCTGTCACTTCAAACATCAAATCCTTCAAACTGAAATTCGGTCTATACCATTCCAGCATGGTAAATTCACTATTGTGTTTACGACCATGTTCATCATCACGGAAAACTTTACAGATTTGATAAATCGGCCCACTACCACTGGCCAATAAACGCTTCATGGCAAACTCAGGTGAGGTCTGCAAATAATGCGTTTGTTGTTTGCCTTGTACATGGCGCTGCGCTTGAACCGAAGCCAAATGCACATCGGTCACACCAGCTTGAGATAAAACCGGGGTTTCAACCTCAAGCACTTCACGTTCAGCAAAAAACTGACGAATTTGGCTATACATTTGCGCACGCGCTCGCATGGCTTTTAAGTCACAGGTTGGCTGATAATGGATCACGTCC
>JBFLZA010001044.1:0-2102 GCA_040756535.1 Cyanobacteriota bacterium | reverse complement strand
AAAGATTGATCAATTGTGGCAGAAGTATTCAAAAGGAAGGCTTGGATTTAGCGTACAGCAAAAATTTTACTTACAAACAGGTAATAAGCCAGGTGAGCTTCACCCGGAAAAGTACGAAGCTTTTCAAGAAGCTATTGGATGGGCTACGGGTGGTCGCCCTGAACGAGAGGATTACGATTTAAGATTTCCCTCAGTTATTCCTCAAGGTTACTTCCCCAATAGTCTGGGCTATGACTACACAACTTTCGGCTCTGGTTTTTTCCACCAATGGCGGGCTTCTCTGAATCCTGAGTGTAACCTTTGATCCACTTGCGCCACTGGAATATATTTTCTGGCGATAACTTAGTGAATAAATTCAACATAGTAAATTGCTTCAGCAATATTGCAGATAATCATCATCGGGAACCTTGCAGCATTTACCTAATTAAATACAATACCCGCTTGCACAGAGACTGAACGAGATCGCAGACTATTTTGACACAATAAGACAGTCAACAAGCTTTCACCAACTTTCGTAGGTGAGCTGCTCGTTTGCCCAGTTAGTTTCCTCAATAAATTCACTGAATGTTGTCAAGAGTCCAGAAAATTCTTCTTCCCTCAAGTGCTTAACATTGGCTTGATAACCCTTAGTGCGATACCACTGAATCAGCTCATAAAGCTCCTTTCGCATGAGGAGTAGGAAGATCCAGGTGGGTGTCTCTTTATAGACAACAGGAATTCCCTGCGCTTTAGAGAATGCCTCTGCCAACTGCTTCAGAGTTAGCACATCGCTAGCCAGCTGTCAGATAACAAATTATTTGTCGTTATTAACACATTAGTGTCGTTAATCCAAAAACCCTTCAAATCTTTTACAGTAGGGGTTATGGGCTAAGTAACACTTTAGTAAGGATTCTTCTTTAAAGCCATAATTGTCTTATCTCCAGCTTTTCTTCATCCAAATATATCTAGGCTTTGGTAGCGATAGAAACGCTCAACGACAACAATTTGTTAAGACGACAAATAATCTGTTATTCGACAGCTTGTTTGGAACAAAGAAGGCAGGAATAGTACTCCTATAGACTAATGGTGCAGTGGCATCTGATTGTATGAGGTAAAGTTTAGATGCATATTCAGCCTGATCAAACTTTTCAGTGCCTCTATACTTTCACTGGGCATTCCGATCAAGTTAATAGTGTCGCTTTTAGCCCGGATAGCCAAACCCTTGCTACGGGTAGTGATGATTGCACAATCAAGATTTGGCGCTTGAGTAGTGGGGAAGTGTTAGATACCCTTACTGGTTATTCCAGTCCCGTTGGTTGTGTCGCCATCAGTCTGGATGGTCAAACTCTTGCAAGTTGCAGTGCTACTCCGAACCTGTATCTTCATGGATATCACCCCGATTGGGATAACACAATCAGATTGTGGAATTTTAAGACAGGGCAACAAATCGGGAACCTTACTGGACATTCAGACACAGTCACTGCTATCGCCATTAGTCCGGATAGCCAAATTCTGGTTAGTGCCAGTTGGGACAATACAATCAAAGTATGGGATCTGCATACAAGAAACCAGCTCCAAACCTTATTGACTGATTATTCAAGCAGTCTCAACCTTCATCCCATTGCCATCAGCCCAGACGGTCAAATCCTTGCTGGTGAAACTCAGGGGAGTATCGGCATTTGGAATTTGTCATCTGGTGAATTGCTCTACGTTATGCGTGGAGAAACACTTGGGAACACCTCATTAACTTTCAGCCCTGATTATCAAACTCTTGTGAGTGGCAGTAGGAACGGTATAGTCAAACGGTGGAATTGGCGCACCCGCGAATTGCTACATACCTTCGCTGCACATTCAAGCACAGTTAATTCTGTTGCCATTAATCCTGATGGTAAAGTCCTTGCCAGTGGCAGTGATGACAGCACAATCAAGTTTTGGCGTCTAGATAGTGGAGAATTACTCAGCACTCTTACCTTTTCGACAGGAGTTAATGCGATCGCCTTCAGCCCTGACGCTCAAACCTTTATTAGTGCCAGTGACAGCACAATCAAATTGTGGATAGTGGATTAGTCACCCTAGCTTGCTGCTCTTGGAGAATCTCAATTGTAGAATGCTCTAGTGATAGC
>JBFLZA010001043.1:0-2106 GCA_040756535.1 Cyanobacteriota bacterium | reverse complement strand
TTAATCAAGTTTCCAGCAATCTACCGTTGATTAGTGCTGATTCAGCACAGCTAAGGCGAGTCTTTGAAAATTTACTAACCAATGCTTTCTTCCATAACCCACCTGGCATCAGGATAACGATAAATGCTCAAGTTGAGGAAGAGATGATTCGCTGCACGGTGGCGGATAATGGTGTGGGGATGAGTCAACAATTGTGCGATCGCCTGTTCCAACTTTATTTTAGAGGTCAGAATTCCAAAACAGTACCTCAAGGGCATCGTCCTTACACGGGATTGGGATTAGGGTTGTATCTGTGCCGCCAAATCATTACCGCTCACGGCGGCGAAATTGGTGTTAACAGTCGTCAGGGAGAAGGGACAACCTTCTGGTTTACCTTAGCAAAGTTCCGCCCCAAGTAATTTTTGACCTTAATGTCGGCAGAAGGCTCCCGCTATACCTCGTTCAAGGTATAGCGGCTGGAGGATGTCAAAGAGGTTTAGGTGAGGATAGTTGCTTGTAGTTTTAGCGATCGCTAATCGCGTTTTCAGTACAGAATCCGGGTTCAAGCTAATCGAATCAATGCCCTGTTCCACAAGGAATTGAGCAAATTCGGGATAGTCACTCGGCGCTTGACCACAGATGCCAATTTTGCGATTGGTTTGTTTCGCGCAGGCAATCACTCGCTGTAACTTGCGTTTCACAGCTTCATCGCGCTCATCAAACAGATGGGAAACTAATGCAGAATCGCGATCGAGACCCAGAGTTAACTGAGTTAGGTCATTCGAGCCAATCGGGTGGAGTCGTAATCCAAGTTTGGACAGGTGAAGGGGCAGATGAATCGAACAGTTCGCTGTAGACTGCTTGGGGAATGATAATTTGCACTGAATAGTTCAGGTTCTATGTCGTCCACTTTTATCTTTTGGAGCAAACTGAAGCATGACTGGCATATGTCTGACATGAAAGTCTTGACCTGATCTTTCATGCCTATGAGTTGATATAAAAGCTAGACTTCTCATTTTGCAAGGTCTGAATCTATAATTAGGCAAGCTTTTTTCAAGCAAGTAATTTTGCCAATTTTCCATAATTGAGCTTGCATCTCTCTCACCGATATAAATTAACAAGCCGCCATTTTTTTGATTGGAATCGCCGATTGAATATCTTGTCGTGAGTTGTTGAAACCCTTCCCATAAATAATTGTTCCCCCTATAAATCTTGGCTTCTCCAAGCCACAAAAACTCATTTTTCCTAACAGCAATATCAACATGACCACCAATTTCTGAGTCATGTTCAGCATCATATTCCAAACAACGCAATTGATTCACGATGTCTATAGTCAATCGGTCTTCTGTGTCCTTCTGGCGCTGTTTCGGATTTTCTTGAATTTGATAGATTACTTTATCTATGTCTTTGTATAAATTTTTTATAAAATCATCTTCAAAGCCTAGATTTTCTGTTTCATGAGCTTGCTGATAAATTTCGTAGTTGTAAAATTCGCAGCGTTCTTGAATTGCTTGAACTGTCTCTATTGCTTGACCCAATGTATCTCCCTGATTAGCTGCAACAAAGTCCTCATCCTTGAGAGCCTGAATCAAAGCATTGATAGCAGTGGGGTTGCTAACTTTATTCAGAACAGATGCCGCATCCTCACGAACATCTTGGTTTTTATCTTGAAGAGCCTGAACCAAGCCATTTACAGCCGCATGATTGCTAATTTCACCTAGAAGAGATGCCGCCAACTCACGAATATTAGAATCTTCACCTTTAAAAGCCTTAAGTAAGCCATCGACAGCAGCAGCATTGCCAGTCGCTCCCAGAGCAAGTGCGGCACTTTCATAAACAACAGAATCTTCATATGCCAAAACATCAATCAAGGCATTGACGGCAGTGGAATCACCAATTGCTCCCAGAGCATATGCCGCACTTCTACGAACATTAGTTTCCTCATCTTCCAATGCTTGAACTAAAGCACTGACGGCAATTGAATTGGCTATTTCCCCTAGTAGACATCTCCAAAAAATAAACTCAGGGGCTAAAAAGATGGTAGAATTACCTTTTTTCATAACTGACCATGACTTCTGTACTAGAATACATCACCAAAAATCCTCAAGAGACTAAACGGCTAATTGG
>JBFLZA010001042.1:0-2109 GCA_040756535.1 Cyanobacteriota bacterium | reverse complement strand
ACCTGGCGTGAACCCTTTGGCTTGGTGATGGTGGAGTCAATGGCAACGGGAACACCCGTGATTGCGATGGAGTTGGGTTCGACCTCCGAGGTGATCGTTCACAGTGAGACTGGCTTTTTGTGTCACTCTGTTGAAGAGTGTATCGCCGCGATCGAGCCAGCTACCCAGTTGAGTCGAAAGGATTGCCGCGAACGCGTACTTAGCCACTTCAGTGTAGAGCGTATGACTGAAGGTTACGAATCTGTGTATCGGCAAATCATAGCAGAGCGAAACGGTCATATTCCGAGCCTGAGCCGAGTCTAGAAGTGAGGTGGAGCTAAACAGAAACAGTTCCACCTTTTTTATTTACCTTGTCCCCTTCCCCTTTCCCCCAAGTCTTACTTATAGAGATTCTTTGGGGGGAAAGGAGTAGATAAGACAGCGCCTCAACTAAAAGGAGAGACCATAACCAATTCCTAAAATGAATCGGCTACCATCTCCTGCATTTCCTGTAATATCTGTTAAGGCGGGTGTAACTACTAGAGGAACCTCTGGAAAGGGAGCAATAGATAAACCGAGTGTTAAATCTTGACCCGACCATTCTGCGATCGCACTCACAGGTTCAGCCATTCGTACTGCTACACTTCCAAAAATCCCAACCGAATCGCGATTGTTGGTGATATCTAATTCCGAGCGGAATTGTCCACTCCCAACACCGACAGAAACAAAAAGTTGACTCAAAGGTTTTTCTACATTTTCTTGTAATTGAAACCTTTTAGTCACAACCCCGTAATATCCTATCTCGCTATCAGTTGCACCAAATCGAATTAAATTTTTAATTCCCGCAGCTATGGCAAAATCATCGGGAAGACGGCGGTGTAACTTAATGCTAACGGTGCCATCTTGTGCCGTATTCCCTATCAAGTCAACAAAGGTCAAACCCATATCTACTCCAACGGATTTTTGAGCATCACCTAAACCGATGCCGAATCCCAAAACACCATCAGCTTTGTTACTAAAGCGAGTCCTAGATTGCAACCCTAAACCTATAGAAGCGCTTCCCCACGATTGACCGTAAGCGGATGGGGTTAGGACAGAAATACCCGGAGCTGAACGCGCTTTTCGTTCTGTTCTTTGTAAGGGTTCTAAGGGCACATTAGTAGGTTGAAAAGGCTGTTCATCAGGGCTAGAGGGTGTTGTCTCTAAACTGGGTTTATTGCCGCCTTGTGCTAGAGAGGGAGGAGCGGTGGATGGTGTTAAAAGGGATTCAATCAATGCCGCAGATATTGAGTGTGCCTCTTGTAAATCGAGTGCAGGGACAGATGCTGGATCAGAAGGAATGATTGTCGTAGAGAGTGACTTGTGCTGTGGGGAAACTGGCGTCTGGAGGAGGATGCAGGTATTAGTTATGGGAAAAGCTACGACTGGAGCAAGTGCAGCTAGACTGTACAGCATACATTTAAAAAATTTTTATTGCGCCTAGTATGCTCTGTACAGACCAAGTAGAGCAATAGTATGAGGCCCAAGTGCGCCGTTGATACTCGCGATCGCAACACCATCTCACGACACTTTACCCCGACGCTCAGCATCATTTTTTAGATAAACAAGAAAAATTGCAGTAAATGACCTTACACTGTGAAAAGCCTCTCAAGCATTGAGAGTTACTAGCTGTGACTTATATCACAATAAAAAAACAATTTAATCACTTAAACGTGATTAGCGATATCACGAATTCCCCTTCTGACCATCACACCTCCTTAACTTCAGAAACAAGATACTGACTAGAAAGTTCTCCAAAACAGGGTCATGTCTACTATTCGTGAGATTGTTTTTAAGGTTCTTCAATCCGGATATCTGGCAGTAGAAACCGAAGAGCAGCTGCGGCAAATGTTTGCAGTCCGGTATGACCTAGCAGATATCGAAGCGTTAACTCGGTTGCAGCAATCGGTTACGACCGGTTTAGTGAAGCAACAGTCGAGGGAAGTCGTGCGGGAGCGGGAGTTAGTCAGTTCTAAATATTAAATGACACCCTCTAAAAATAGTGACTAAAAATAGTGAAACCGGAAGCTGCCCTTAGCTTGGCAGTGTTTTCCGGCTTTTCGCAGATTTATGATTTTAGCTTAAATTAGC
>JBFLZA010001041.1:0-2110 GCA_040756535.1 Cyanobacteriota bacterium | reverse complement strand
AGAGGTGGAGCTATAGGGACAAATTATTTATGCAAATAACTGAAGTTAAACTACTAACTAAAGTCAAGCCGTTAACTGATGCGGATAAACTCAAATATGCTTTTGCAGCTGCGATGGCAGAGGTGGCAAGGAAAATTCCCTATCAACCTAGTCTTGAGTTTATTGCGGCAGTTACCCCTGCTATTCCCCATTTAGCAGAAGCAGCTACAGCCCTAACAGAGTTTCTCAGTAATGAGGATTTAGTTTGGCATTTTGTGGGTTTAGGCAGGTTCTACAAAGGTCAAGGGTTCTATGACCAAGCAGTATCTTGGTATGAACTATGCTTATCAGTCACTCAAAATCGATTTGCCTCAGATCATCCTGATGTGGCAACGAGCCTGAATAATTTAGCAGAAGTTTACCGTGAGCAAGGACGCTACAGTGAAACAGAAACCCTGTATTTGCAAGTCTTAGAAATTGATAAATGCTTTTTAGGTAAAGAACATCTTGGCTTAGCAACTCAGCTGAATAATCTGGCATTGTTCTACCACGATCAAGGTCGATATAGCGAAGCTGAACCTCTCTTATTGAAAGCCTGGAAACTAAGAAAACGTCTTTTGGGTGAACAACATCCCGATGTGGCAATCAGCCTGATTAGTTTGGCATATCTCTATTACGCTCAGGCACGCTATTGCGAAGCTGAATCCTTGTATTTGCAGTCCTTAAAACTCTTTCAAGAATTGCCAGGAGATGACCATCCCTATCTAGTAAAGCTCCTGAATAATTTGGCGCTTCTTTATAAACAACAAGGTCGCTACAGTGAGGCTGAATCTCTATATCATCAAGCTTTGGAACTTTGTCAACGCTTACTGGGAGAGGATCATCCCGATATGGCATCCAGCCAACACAATCTTGCACATCTCTACTTCGATCAAGGGCTGTACAGCGAGGCGCAACCCCTGTTTGTGCAAGCGTTGGAGATCCGTGAACGAAGCTTAGGTGCAGATCATCCTCTCACTGTCAGAGTCCGTGAAAATGTTGGAATCCTCCGCGCCACCCTTAATTCTGACGACTTAAAATCATGGCTACGCTAGTAGATAAGCACTAAAATATTGCCCCACTGGATAATAGATGATCATCGCACTTGTGGATTATTCGGAGTCAAGTTGTTCGCTTTCGTCCAGGTAGAGGTTGATGCGTTGGCGAAGCTTGCACTAGGCGATCGCTACAATTAGGGCAACTACCCTCAAGCTCCAGACGTAGCAGTATGGTACAACAACTACCAACCGATACCGCAGCAGCCATCATCTACCCCGACAGCGATGGTCAACCAATGGCAGACAATACCAAGCAGTTTGAGTTGATAGTGTTGATTAAAAAAAACTTGGATCTGCTGTTTGCCAATGACCCAAATGTATTTGTTGCTGGAGATTTGCTTTGGTATCCAGTTGAGGGAGATAACAAAACTCGCCAAGCACCAGATGCGATGGTTGTCTTTGGTAGACCAAAAGGCGACAGGGGTTCTTACAAGCAATGGGAAGAAGATAATATTCCGCCACAAGTGGTATTTGAAATCTTATCTCCCGGCAATCGTCTCAAAGAAATTGCCAAAAAATTCAAGTTCTACGAACGCTATGGCGTAGAGGAATATTATGTTTACGATCCAGATGGCATTGAGTTAATCGGTTGGTTGCGTTCTGAAGAGCAATTAGAAGTAATTGAGGAGATGAACGGTTGGGTTAGTCCTCGTCTGGGGGTGAGATTTCAACTGACATCTGACAACCTAGAAATTTATACTCCTTCTGGGGAGAGGTTTCTGACCTTTGTTGAACTGGCGCAACTTAGGGAACAGGAACGCCAACGGGCAGATGAAGCGCTGAACCAGCTGGAACAAGAAAGACAGCGCTATCAAGCCTTAGAAGCGCTGCTGCGAAAACGAGGAATTAGTCCGGAACAGCTGTAAAGGGCGATCGCTGTTTGGGACACGGTGGTTCGCTTTCGTCTATAGACCTCTTGCAAATTTATTTTATGGTAAACTAAAAAATTTTGTAGTTTGAAACCATTTACCCATGCGATACGAGCAAACAAAAAAGTTATCGAATCGAGAGTTCAAACGCTTAGTTGGGGTGCA
>JBFLZA010001040.1:0-2112 GCA_040756535.1 Cyanobacteriota bacterium | reverse complement strand
CTGACTTCTTACTCCTGACTCCTGACTTCTGACTCCTGACTCCTGACTTCTGACTCCTGACTCCTGACTTCTGACTCCTGACTCCTGACTTCTGACTCCTGACTCCTGACTTCTGACTCCTGACTCCTGACTCCTGACTCCTGACTCCTGACTTCTGACTAAGACAGTTGTAAGCACGACAGCTCATTACTCTTCCCCCTTCCGTTCTTTCTCCCTATACCCTTGTCGAAGAATCCGTCGCTAAGGGGTTCGGTTGCACCCACTTGGCTCTAAGAGCGAACCGAGTAAAGTAATTTATAGAAACACAAACAACCCTATACACACTCCGTTACAACCATGAACGATTTGTCTAACCGAGTTCCAGATTTCTTTGGCAGCGAAGGCGGTAATATGCTCTGGCAATATGTCCAATCTCTGAACCCGGAGGCAGCTGCCCAACTCTCCAAACCTTCCCTATCAGCCGTTCAGGTGATGGAACGCAATATTATGGGAATGCTAGGAGGCTTACCTAACGAACATTTTGATGTGACGATTAGCACCAATCGCGAGAATCTGGGTCGGCTTCTGGCTTCTGCAATGATTAGTGGTTATTTCCTGCACAACGCAGAACAGCGTATGGCGTTTGAACAGTCTTTGCACATGACCGGAGATGCTCCCTCCAGCGAAAGCGATCGCTAAGGAATTATGAATTCTAAATGATGAATGATGAAAATAGGTTGGCTTAAGTCTCAATTGTTTCTACATGAGCTAACTTTGAGTTCCTCAACTCCTTTCATCATTCATAATTTTTACTCGTCTAGCCAAGACTGCATTTCTCTCGCTTCCGCTAACATTCCCAGGCTCTCAAAGCCTTGCTTCGCTTGTGTTGCCCAGCGCTGAAATTCAGAAATATTCCCTCTCATTTTCTCTAAATTTGCCCAAGAACGTTGGTGAAATGTAATCGATCGCCTATCCTTTCTCTGCTGTGCGATCGGCCAACTCTGCGCTAACAGTTGTTCCGCTTCTTCATAGTTGCCTTTTCCCTCCAGTGCAATATCTGCTAACCAATTAAGGCAGTAAACTTCCACTTGTTGCCACTGAGCAAGCCTAGCTTGTTCTAGAGCCGATGAATAGCCGATTTTAGCTTGTTGGTAATTCCCAGTTCTAAAGCCGACTTCCGCTTCATAGTAATCGATACGAATGCGCTGACACAGACACTTTGCCTCTTCTAGCTCAGCGTGCTGTAGTAAATTTCTCCACTGAGCCAAGAATTGATGAGTTTGATCGAACTTTCGCTGGTGAATGGATAGAACTACGCGCTCATAGATCAACTCTAACTGCAAGCTCAGGTCTTCACTCGCCTGGAGATTTGATAGTTGTTCTTCAAATAGAGCGTCCACTTCTGCTAACTGCTCCGGTTTACCCATTACCATTAGGGTTAACGTCCAGCCCTTATCGCCAAGCGCTTCTGCAATCATCGTCTGATCTTGGCGTTCTCGTGCTTCCTGGAGCAACCAGTCTATCCAATCTAAGCGTTCATGCCAATAGCCACGTACATAGGTGTACCCCTTGACGTGCTGCCAAAACGCTTTAACCTCTTCATATCTATTTTGGTGAATGCACCAATCAATAACCGCTTGCAGATTTTCCCACTCTTGATCTAAGTCTTGGTAGTCGTGCCACTGTCTCCAATCCTGCTGTTTGTAGGGTTGAGAAAATTGGAAATACCAGTGAACCCAACGCTCTCGTGCTTCTTGCTCAAATATGAAGTGAGACTGAAGTTCAGCCAGAGCATACTCCCGGCTTAAGGGATGCATATCGTAGCGTTCTCCATGCTGTACGATTAAGCGGAGCCTGTAGAGCTGATCTAAAGCACCGAGGGATTGGGAATTTGGATGAATTCTTGGATTGAAGTTAGTGTCTGAAAAAGCGATTTGCGCGATCGCATTTTGTGATGCCGATTTAACAAATAGCGCCAGTGCCATCAGCAAGCGATGAGCACTTTGCCCTCTTAAGTGTTGCACAGAGTCTTCAAAACAATATTGGGCAAGGTCGCTAGTTGCTTTGTCTAATCGAGTTGTCAACACATTGCTGGAAATGCCATAAACTGAGAGTTGCCCGATCGCATATACA
>JBFLZA010001039.1:0-2115 GCA_040756535.1 Cyanobacteriota bacterium | reverse complement strand
ATTACAACAAAGTGAACTGCCATAAAACATTGAAAGACCCAACGTAAGGTGGGACGTTGCGTGCCTTTGCCCAGTTGATTGGAAGGTTTTGGTTTGTCTGTAGCAACGCTTGGCGCAGTTGCCGTTGTCCTAGGTTGTACACGAGCAAACATAATCCCATGACCATAGCGAGTGCCATAATCCGCTCCGGGGATTTGAGGAAGACACTGGCAGCAAAAAATAAAGGGTCTTTGAGAAACCGAAACCCTCGCTCATTGCCTTGTTGCCCTTTGTATTCTTCAAGTGCCTGTTGTTCACTCAATTGCTCAGATTCCAGCACATTCGTTGCCAGAATGAAGCGTCCTGCCCGTTGCTGGTGCATCGCCACCACCATTGCGTTCAGCTTTAACGATGCCTCAGGGTGATAAGTAATGCGACTGGGTGGAGTCCCTCGTTTCGGCTTACCCGGTTTCTCATAGTGCAACGTTTGCTTGACACTCCTGTTCTCCAGTTGATGCCATGGTAAGTGCTGCTCAAACTGTTGCAGTGCAGCTAACGCATCTGCTTCGCAAGCAAAATCTTGAGTACAAAGTTGTCGCAGTTGAGATTGCCAATGCGTAGTCGCGCTTTTGAGGGTCTTGTCCAACTTTTTCAGGTCAGCCTGTTTCCGTTGTTGGCTTTCCACCACAAACCATCGTTGCTGCACACCACCATAGTCACAGCAGACTGTTGCCATCCGATACCCCTCCATTTCGGTAGACTCTAAGGCAGACTTTGGCAACAGATTGACCAACTCGGCTGCTGCATTGAGGGTCAATGGCACACGTGTGAGCCACCGCAACCCCGCCAACTGCTGGAGATTGTCCTCGCTGTAGAGCGCAGAATCTGCCACATACAACCCCTCAAAGTTCCACTGGGACTTAAACTCCTGCATCAGGGCAGCAAAGCGGGTCTTGTCGGACTGATTGCCATCGGCTAACTCGACAAAGGCAGGAATGTCTCCATCTGCCCAACACATCAGGTTCATCACAAACTGTTTCAAGTCAGGACGACGGTCACGGGAATAGCCATAGGTGATGCTAATCGGAACTGGGGCTGCACTCCGGGTCACTACCGATGCCAAATACTCTCCCTCGACAGCAAACGAGGTGGAGTCGAGATGAGCGGTCTTGCGCTCCACCCCAAACTTCCGTGCAGCCACCAGGCAAATGGCCACAAACAACTGGCTTAACCCACCCAGATACAACCCATCAAGCACTCGTCCTAAGCGGTCGTCATTGAGATGTTCAGCTAGTACGCCTTCTCCTAGCAAATGCTCAGTTGCTTTGCCTGCAAAAAACTGTTCAAACAGGTACAACGGCGCTGACACCAGCCCTAATCCATTCAAAATCATGGCTTTGACCGCCACCCCGGCGCTAATCCGTTCGCGTGGGTCTTCGCCTAAATGTTGATTGATCTGCTCAACAATCTCTAACTCGTCTACCAATCCGGCAATAATTCCCAGATGGTCTAAGTTCTGCACTATCAACTCGTTGCTAATACCACACCCCCTTTGCTATCACCCTTGAGAAAATTATGCAGCTAAATTTTCCATGTGACACTTCAAAGGGCGGAATGTGGGTTCAAACGTTAGCAGTTTAAGCTACGCGATCGCTAACCCTAACGCTTCAGATGTCGCAACTGGCGGGCAAACCATAACTGCCAATAGTGCCACTGCAAGGCCAAAGATGATGAAACAAGGGACGTTACCAAAGTATCAACAATCCGACCTAACGCAGCAGCACTAATGCTTTGTCTCCAAACAGACTAACGCAATAGCGAAGCGGCTATTTCTGTGAGAAGCGCTATAGTTTAGCGCTTGACGGTATCGGCGGACTGATTGAACAACAGATCCCGCGACTGCTCTGGACTGATTACTTGATCTTTAAAAGCTTCTGCTTTCTCATAAGCGCGAATGGTTGCAGGGCGGGCTTTGATCGCTTCAAACCAGCGTTGCAAGTTGGGAAAATCTTCTATCTTTTGGTTTTGCTTTTCGTAGGGCACGATCCAGGGATAAGCAGCGATATCGGCAATAGAATAAGCACCCGCAATAAATTCTCGTGAAGCGGAGCTACCCGGAACGGGTTCGCTTAATCG
>JBFLZA010001038.1:0-2117 GCA_040756535.1 Cyanobacteriota bacterium | reverse complement strand
AGTGAAACAACAAGTCATGCGGCAAGGGGTTCTCACCAAGTTTCTTACTCATTCCGATATTGAGGAAATTCTGCTGAATACTGATGAAGAACTTATTGTCGAAGACTCTCCTACCGATTACTACTGGGGCTGTGGTCAGGATAAAACGGGTCAAAACCAACTGGGTAAGATTCTAATGAGTGTTCGCCAAGAACTTCGGCAGCGTCGAGCTAAAAGCCAGATATTCACTTAGGAGAGTCAAGGCAAAGCCCTACACAGCGAACGATTTGAAATTTTTTTTCTGATCAGCTTTTTCGGAGTCGGGTAAATAGAAGTCTCAAGATTAAAATAGGTATTACTACCTGCTGTTATCCAACGGCGACCTTCTTAGGGATCACGACTTATGCAGAGAAACTTGAACAACGGGCAAGGCGATTCCTTTTAGGATAGCTACGCGGGATGTACGAAATGATGCAAGTGCAAAAGAGACTCCAAGGCTGATACTCTATTTTCATCACCCTAATGGATCAGACTAAAAAGCTCTACCCTTATGGTTTTTTGAAGAAATGGGATAGGTAGCTTCTTGGGGTTTAAATTAGATAAAAATCTTTGTTTTCACCATGCCTCTTGCCTGCAAGTGAAATTACAAAATAATCATAGGCAGGCCATAATCATACCTCATTTATCGCAAGATCGGGTGCAAAAACAACGGAAAAATTGTTATAGAGACGACGAAAGTGTCACAAACGGAACTCAGCCAGGAAGATTTGCTACGCCGAATTACCAATCGGATTCGCCAATCTCTGGAATTGCAGGAGATTTTGGCAGCGACGGCTGCCGAACTTCGTTCCTTGTTAGGAACAGACCGAGTAATGGTTTATCGGTTCCATGAGTCGGGGAGTGGGGAAGTCATTGCTGAATCAATTCAGGACAATCATCTTCCCTCCCTCAAAGGGCTAAACTTCCCAGCCGATGACGTTCCCGAACAAGCTCGCCGGATATATATCGAGTCGCGTCTATGTTCGATCGTAGATGTTAAGCATGGGCTGATTGGTTTTTTGCCTGTCGATTCGTGCATGACAGGTGAAGGCACAACCACACGGGATGAAATCGCCTATCGCTCTGTAGATCCTTGTCACGCCGCCTATCTTACCGCGATGGGGGTTCAATCTTCAATCGTGCTGCCGATCGTTGTGCATTGCGATATCCGCTCTAACAATAGTCAGGAGCATCTTTGGGGGTTACTAGTATCTCACAATATAGAACCGCGTACGATCGCTAAACGAGAACTGCAAGTTATGCAGTGGGTAATCGACCAAGTGTCAATTGCGATCGCTCAATCCAATCTTCTAGAACAGGCACGCCAACAGCACTTTGTAGAATCTACCACCAATCGGGTTGCTGCCCTATTGCACTCTCTACCCACCATTGAACTCTCGGCGGCACTTGAAGAAACGGTTGGGGCCCTTCAAGGGTGTGGTGGCAGGCTCTACATTGCGCCTTACAAAACCGACGATACCGCTGAGTTATTTTACTGCGGGATTCAACCGACAGCGCTTAATGGAAAAGCAGAGAGTTTAATCGAACAGCATCCCGTTTTTGCCGCTTGGGCTTCCTGTCAGCCAAAAAACACCGTCTTGCACCCAGCAGACGCACAAGGGGAGAGTATCAGAAGAAGAGAGCGGGAGATAGAACTTGGCACTCCTACGAGAGAAGGGGTAGACTCCCCCCCTGTGAAAGGCCCCTTACCCTCTGTCAGCGATCGTTCTAATTCCCCAAGTTGTGAGCCGCTAGTTATTACTGATCTGTATCAAATCTCAGAGTTAGACCTGCTCACTCCAGCCTTTCAATCTACCAAAATTCGCGGTCTGCTGGTCATTCCCCTGTATTACCGCTCCTCCTTTCTCGGTTTCTTGAGCATCTTTCGTGAAGAAATCGATACGGAAACCTTATGGGCAGGGCGCTTTGACCCCAGCGAAAAACAAAAGCTACCCAGACAATCGTTTGAAGTTTGGCGAGAGTTAAAACGAGGTCAATCAAAGGAATGGACGAGTCAGGATATTGAATTGGCAAGAGAATTAGGTCGTCACTTTGCTATGGCGATTGAACAGTACGAACTGTACTCTTTAGTGCAGTCC
>JBFLZA010001037.1:0-2138 GCA_040756535.1 Cyanobacteriota bacterium | reverse complement strand
AAGATAACATAGCTGCTTGTTTTAACTTTTGTAAAGACGTACTCGACTCGAAGTTAAGAGTAATAGTACCTACAGTTGTTGGACTCAAAAGTCCTACTAGGAGAGGCAGTAAAATACTAGCAGACTGGCAAGTCCCCCAGAAAAAAAACATTCCGGCGGTGCAATAATGCATCTGTTCCGGAATGTTATAAGATTCCTACGTTGTATTTCCAAAAGTATTGGATGGTAGCGATCGCCACCTAAAAAGCAGGAGTAGTTCACAGCACCCTCTAAACTAGGATGGATTCGACTGAGACTTGATGCGGTTAATTTCTTGTTGCAGTTCTTCAAGTTGACGCCGCAATGCCTCGGCTTCATTGTCTAACGGTTTTGAGGTGACATTAACTGCTCCTTGGGTAGTTACCCGTTGGTAATTGCCTTGACGAATTTGGTGATACTCCTCTGAAGTTGCCCACTCCCGCAGGTAGCGCAATCGATCCACAGGAAATGGATGACTCAGCAGTGACCCCCTGCCGCCGTTATAAAGTAAAAATTTATAAACTTGATTGAGAGCGTCTTGGTCGAGTTCTTGAAAACTTTCAGATTGCCGGATAAATTCATCAAGGCTGCACTCGTGGCCGTAGCGGGAACTGCCACCTGCAATTTTCATCATCGTCTGCATCACGGTATTGAGGTCATCCATAACCAACAGGGCCGCCCGATCTGCAGATAATTCAGCTTTGCGACGCCATTCATAAAAGGCAAAAATTAAGCCACTGCTAACGAGATTACCCAAGCCAAGAGTAACTTCACTGAGCATCGAGGCAGCACCCAAGGCCCAAATTCCCATCTGAATTAAGATGGTGTGACCGCATTTAATGTGTCCCAATTCATGGGCTAAAACCGTGCGGAGTTCAGTTTCACTCAGCAAGTCCAACAACCCTGTATTTAGCACAACATAAGGATGCTCTTGCCCCAAGGCATAGCTATTGACTTGAGGGTTTTGCTCGACAAATAAGGCAGGTTCTGGATGGATGTCTAAATCCCGAGCGCATTCTCGAAATAGCCGATAGAGAGTGGAATACTGGCGGGGGCCAACCTGGATGCTGTTGCCCATCAGATAAATTAACTGGGGACGTTCGTAGAGAAATTCCACAAACTTGCGGGCAACGAGGTCAAATCCAGGAACACTGCGTAAAGCTTGCTCAGCTTGCCGATCAAGCGGGTGTATGAAGGCTTCGCTGGAAATACCGGGGTAGGTCGGCATAAAAGACCCTTAGGATGAGGAATTAGGAAGGATGTCGTGCTGGACTTTATATATGATAGTCCTCACCGTTGGATTAAATGGTGCAAATTCCAGAGACTAGTGCAAGAAGGCAGAAGACAGAAGGCAGGAGGCAGAAGGGAAGAAAGCTTGTACAGTAAGATTCTTAACCTTTTTGTCAATTGCGGTGTTGAGGGGCAGACCAACAAACGCCCAACGATGGCAGGCATCAAAGACAGTGGGGGCATTAAGCAGGACATGGATTTAGGTCTGCTCTTGGTGGACAGCGGACAGTTAACACTAAAGGAAGCAGGTTTGAGTAAGTTGCACCTTACAGCAAAGCCCTGGTCAACCGCCAGGGCTTTTTTATATCGAGTAAAGGATAATGGGTGTAGGTCTAAATCAATATTGTAGAAAATATCTACAATGTCAAATGCCTTATCCAGATTGGATTACAGCTATTATGCTGTAGATAAACAAGGGGATGCGGTTTTCTCGGCGGTTGGCGGTTCTAATAAAACTTATCCCCCTTACTTTGGCATCGCACGTATAGAAGGCGTGAGAGGATTTAACCTAGCCCTAAATCCGTGACTGCACCGACACTACTTGAAGAAACTAGCTTGGCATATTTCGCCAACACGCCTGTCGTGTAACGGGGTTTGGGAGCTTGCCAATTGGCGCGACGTTGCTCAAGTTCTTCGTCAGAAACATGGAGATGTAACGATCGCGCTGGAGCATCAATACTAATCAAATCACCTTCTTGAACTAAAGCGATCGCACCTCCAACTGCTGCCTCTGGGGCGACATGGCCCACTACCATCCCATAAGTACCACCAGAAAATCGTCCATCGGTAATCAAACCAACCGCATCGCCTAAACCGGCCCCAATCAGTGC
>JBFLZA010001036.1:0-2141 GCA_040756535.1 Cyanobacteriota bacterium | reverse complement strand
AGATCATCCAGTAGAAGGCTCCTACACCCGCAAGCTTTTTGCCGACGGTGATAATAAGATTCTTAAAAAAATTGGGGAAGAAGCAGCAGAAGTGGTAATGGCTTGTAAAGATGATGACAAAGATGCGATCGCATCTGAAGTTGCTGATTTGTTCTATCACGCCCTCGTTGCACTCGCTCATCACGACGTTGAATTGAAAGCGGTTTATCGCAAATTGCAAGAACGCCGTAAATAGAGCAATTCGCTATTCCACTGGCGTGTTAAATCTTTACAGGAAATAGGAGGAAAAGCTCACCTCTTAAAAAAGTTGCAGAAATCACAAGCACCCTGCCTAAAGTCACAGATTTGAGGAGAAATGGGAGTCCCCTTCTGGGATAAGGGGCAGAGGGAAAAGAATTTTTTACCCTTTACCCTTTACCCTTTACCCTTTACCCTTACTTAAGGTGCAGGGCAGACTTGCACGTTAGTAAAAGGCCCAGAGAAGAACTGAAGATTACCAGTGTTGTTAACTGTCAGATTTAACAAATCTGCAACCTGATACAGTGAACCGGCGTTGTTGCTGAGGGCATAATCAACGAAGCTTGCACCACTACTGGTATTTCCATTGAGTTGCACACATAAGCGACTTCCTGGTGCATTATTTTCTAAAACTATGCCACCGATAACTCCAGTACCACTAGTAACCTGATTGTTAGAGAAAATAAAATTCGAGGAAGAAGTCCCTCCAGTATCGAGGTAGAAACCATAGTTATTACCAATGTTGGTAAAGCTATTGTCCGAGAAAGTAAAGGTGGAGGCAGTATTGCCGCCAGTTACAAGTGAAACTCCATTACTTCCAGGGTTAGCCCCCGCGTTGGTAACTTGGTTGTTAGAAACAGTAGCGCTCAGTTGAGCATTATCCAACAGGTTAATCAACAGGCTTTCTCTACTACTGTTGAGAATCTGGTTATTCGCAATCTGAGCAGTGACTTGGGCATCTCCTCCAATAGATAAGTTAATTCCGGAACCGTTGGTATCGAGTTGATTCTGGGTAATGGTTAACTCAGTTTGACCTGTGGTATTTGTTAGGCCAATTGCATCTTCAGCAGAATTGGTAATCTGGTTGTTGGTAATCGTCGTTATGCCTGTAACATTGTTCAGGCTAATGCCATCAACACCACTATTGTCAATCGTGTTGCCTTGAATCGTGAGATTACGACTATTGACTGCCGCAACTCCGTTGATTGCAGAATCTGCAATCTCAAACCCAGATAGGGTTAGTCCCCCTGTTACCTGTTCAAGGCGAACGCCATCACTTCCCGCATTGCTAATCTGACTGCCGCTATTCGCTGCTAAATTAACCGTGCCACTAATATTGGTTGCGGCAATGCCGTTAGTAGTGGGATTGGTAACACTCACAGTGGTGTTGTTGACATCAACCGTACCACTGACTCCGTTGAGGGTGATGCCATTGGTAGCAGAATTAGTGCTGGTAAGAGTACTTTGAGTCACGGTGGCATTGTTGATGTTGGTGGCTTCTAGTGCAGCCCCTCCAGTACTGCTAACCTGTAATCCTGATAAATTCACACTCCCCGTACTCTCTTGTAGGGAGATGCTAGCAGCAGTACCATTGGTAGTAATTTCGCTGCCACTGGTTGCGGCTAGATTAACCGTGCCACTAATATTCGTTGCGGAAATCCCGTTAGCGGTGGGATTGGTAACACTTACAGTGGAGTTATTCACATCAACTGTGCCATTGACTCCGTTGAGGGCGATGCCGTTGGTGGCAGAATTAGTGCTGGTAAGAGTACTTTGAGTGATGTTGGCATTATTAATGTTGGTGGCTTCTAAGACAGCACCACCTGTACTGCTAACCTGTAATCCCGATAGATTCACACTACCAGTACTCTCTTGTAAGGAAATGCTGGCAGCAGTACCGTTCGTGCTAATCTGACTGCCACTGGTTGCTGCAAGGTTAACAGTGCCACTGACATTAGTTGCGGAAATCCCGTTAGCGGTGGGATTAGTCACACTCACAGTGGAGTTATTCACATCAACTGTGCCATTGACTCCGTTGAGGGCGATGCCGTTGGTGGCAGAATTAGTGCTGGTAAGAGTACTTTGAGTGATGTTGGCATTATTAATGTTGGTGGCTTCTAAGA
>JBFLZA010001035.1:0-2144 GCA_040756535.1 Cyanobacteriota bacterium | reverse complement strand
GAACGCTGGGACGATAGCGGATATCCGGATGGTCTTATGGGCGAGCAAATTCCCTACATAGCACAAGTCTTTCAACTTATCGATATCTACGACGCTTTGACGAGTGAGCGACCTTACAAACAGGCAATGACCTCAGAAGCTGCTTTAGCCATTATGGGTGAAGAGACTAAAAAAGGTTGGCGCAATCCCAAGCTCGTTGAGCAGTTTATTGAATTTATAGGTGTAGAACTACCTAACGATTAACCTCGTTCGGTACTAAGTGCTGAGTCAGAGAATATTCAACTACCCCGCCCGGCTTCGCTCTCGGACGGGGTATCTCGCGAAAAGAAGATGAATAACGAGTCCAGAAGAAGATTCAGTCTTTAGAACTGAGAACTCAGCACTTTCCAATTGCCAATTCTTTGCCCCTTCCGTACAGAGCAAGTGCTATTATCAATGAGCAAAAATTTAAAAGCTGGTAGCGACAAAGCGGATTGCTGATCATGGTTGCAGTAGCGATTCTAGCGGCAGGGCGTGGAACGAGAATGAAATCTGACCTCCCAAAGGTCTGTCACCAATTGGGTTCTCTTTCACTCGTTGAACGAGTCCTCAAAAGTTGTCTTTCATTGAACCCCTCACGGTGTCTCGTCATTGTTGGCTATCAGAGCGAACAAGTCAAACAATCTCTAGGGGGTTTTTCAGGGCTGGAGTTTGTTGAACAGACCGAGCAATTAGGGACAGGTCATGCAGTTCAACAACTCCTGCCTCACTTGGAAGGATTTACCGATGATTTGCTGATTTTGAATGGCGATGTCCCCTTATTGCGAACTGACACCCTCCAATATCTGTTAGAAACACATAAGGCTCATCACAATGCGGCTACTATCCTTACCGCCCATTTGCCCAATCCTCAAGGCTATGGGCGTGTTTTTTGTGATAGTCAAAATCTGCTCAAACAGATTGTAGAAGACCGGGACTGCACCGATGCTCAAAAGCAAAATCGCCGCATTAATGCCGGTGTCTATTGCTTCAACTGGTCCCAACTCGCCCAAGTGCTGCCGAAATTAGAAGCGAATAATGACCAGAAGGAGTATTACCTGACGGATGTTGTTAACTTCTTAGAACCAGTGATGGCGGTGGATGTAGAAGATTATCAAGAAATTCTCGGCATTAATGACCGCAAACAACTGGCAAATGCCTATGAGATTTTGCAAACGCGGGTGAAGGACGACTGGATGAAAGCGGGAGTAACGTTAATCAATCCAGACAGCATCACGATTGATGACACGGTGGAATTGCAACCTGATGTCACTATCGAACCTCAAACCCATCTACGAGGAAAGACGAACATTGGTACTGGCAGCCGCATTGGCCCAGGGAGTTTGATTGAAAATAGCCAGTTGGATGAGAATGTGACGGTGCTGTATTCGGTGGTGAGTGACAGCGTTGTTAAAGAGGGTACTCGGATTGGCCCTTATGCCCATCTGCGAGGCCATGTGGATGTGGGAGAGTCCTGCCGAATTGGCAATTTTGTGGAACTGAAGAATTCTCAAATTGGCGATCGCACCAATGTGGCTCACTTATCTTACTTGGGCGATGCCACACTAGGGAATAAAGTCAATATCGGTGCGGGGACAATTACGGCTAACTACGATGGGGTGAAGAAGCATCGCACGGAAATTGGCGATCGCACCAAAACCGGCTCCAACAGCGTCCTTGTTGCACCAGTAACACTGGGAGCAGATGTTACCATTGCCGCTGGCTCTACGGTTACCGAAGATGTACCGGATGATAGTTTAGTGATTGCGCGTGCGCGTCAGGTGGTTAAACCGGGTTGGCGCTTAAAATCCCAATCCGAAAAATCATAAACGTAGGGGCACGACATTGTCGTGCCCTCATCGGCATTGCCAATCGATTGGTGCTGCTCAACGAGTTTGTTCATTTAAGCGAATGATGCTGCCATTCACCATGTGCGCCTGATTAGAAGCTAACCAAGCGACACACTCACCGATCTCATCCGCCGTTATCCATTCTGGCTTCGCCTGTCCTTGGTTGAGTCGAGTTGCCACCAAACTGTGGATAATAACCTCATTAATCCGGACACCACTACCCTTCATTTCCTCCATTAAAACCTTTGCCATCATCAACTGACCCGCCGCTGGAAT
>JBFLZA010001034.1:0-2146 GCA_040756535.1 Cyanobacteriota bacterium | reverse complement strand
CTCCCGGGATGATAGCAACAGAAAAGAAGAGAACCGAAGTAGCGATTGTAGCAGCGCTTGCGAGATTGAGCAGCTCATCGAAGCTGGCATACTTCCAGCGCCCAGCATATATCCTCATGAAAGAGTTCATTCCCAAGAAGAGCACTATTACCCCTGGGATTGCCATCCAGAAATTGCGCATATTTTCTGCTGGAATGGCGAACTCGAAGCGTACTGCTAAAGAAACCATAAAGCCGAGAAATACTGCCACAAGGTCGATGACAATTTTCATCCATCGTGTCGAGGTCAATAGACGCTGCGCCTTCAGCATTTCTAAAACCACTCCTACTGATCGCAACCATCATATAGCTGATTTGCTGCACTATAAATCAAGCTTCGGTTTGCTTCGCCCTATCCTTGATGTTCATCTTAATACATCATGACTCTAACAGGGAATAGCTCTACCAATGGCCCGATGTGCTCTTATTCTTCATGGGTCAGATTGCTCGAGTTTATTCGCTCCCTATACCTAGTCAGGACAACCTCCAATACGAAAACAAGGACTGCAACAAGGAAAGCAATCCACCATAGCCATTCTCTATCAGCTTTGTATGCAGAAACACCCATAGCAGAGGTGGTAACAGCACAAGCGGCGACCAGTAATGTCACTTGTTTATGGGACAATCCCGATTTGACCAGTCGCTGGTAAAAATGATTTCTATGGGCTTCCCAAACCCGCCCTTTTGAGAAAAGCCGGTGTATAAAGGTGAGGGAAGCATCGGCTAAGAACATCCAGAGGGATAATCCAACCAGCATTGTTAGCCTTGAAGCTCTTTCACTCCCATATTGGAGAGGCGCAGCAGCCAACATGAATCCAAGTGAATAGCTTCCTATATCTCCTAGGAATATCTTCGCGGGCTGCCAGTTTAATAAGAGAAACCCAAGGCTTGATCCTGCGATTGTTGCGCCCAACCAAGCTCCCTCCATCCCGACTGCAAACGCCAAAGCTATGCCGGTGATTAAAGCTTGTGAGCCGGCAATCCCATCTATGCCATCCATGAAGTTGAAGAAATTCAGCACCGCTAAAATCCAAATAACGGAAATAAGATACCCTAATCCATTCAAAGAAAGGTCTGCTGGTGGTGGCAATGGAAGGGATGTCAACCGGCCAGAAAAGGACACGACAAGAAGTGCCGCACAGAGTTGGGCCAACAATCTAATAGGTACTTGAAGTTCGCCTCTTAGATCATCCCAAAACCCAACACCGGCGACCAAGACTAATCCAAGCCATATCGGCCAGGATGGTAACTCGACGCCCAAGATGCTCGCCAGGGCAGCGCTAACTCCTATTCCTAGTAACAGTCCTATACCACCTCCCCTTGGAACTGGCTGACTATGAGAGCTTCTCACATTCGGAATATCCATAATGTGATAGCGCCGGGCGAAGCGAATATACGCATAAACTCCCAGCAGAGAGAATACAAATGTAGTTAATGTAGTCAGGAATATTTTAGCAGTCATCGTAAAGTAACCCTTCTAGAGGGAACGCACCCATATGCCTGTCTTCTAAGCCTTGTCTCTGATATCCTGCATTACGCGTCTATAAATGGCTAACTGCTTTTTTATTGTTATGTTTCTACTATATAGCTCAGTTGCTCTCTTTCGGCCGTTTTCTCCCATTGTTCTTGCTAACTTACTGTCACTCAGTATTTTGACTATAGCCTCCGTGAGATTATTGGAATCTCTAACGGGTATGAGTATTCCAGTCTCACCGTCTACCACCTCTTCCCTGCTGCCCCTAATTCTGGTTGCAACCACAGGCTTCCCACTTGCCATTGCCTCGATAATTGTCATGGGCATCCCTTCGCGCCATGAAGGCAATACAAATACATCCATTACTGATAGAAGTTCTGGTATATCCCTCCTGTACCCTGTAAAAATAATTGAGTCCTTTACCTTCCCGGTTTCTATTAGTTCCTTGATTTTCACCTTTACCTGTTGATCTCTTTCGCTCATCAATGTCTCGCCAATTACTAACAGCTTTGCATTCGGAATTCTCTCAATCACCCCTATAAAGGCCTCAATTAATTCAAGGATTCCCTTCTCTTCTACAATTCTCCCAATGAATCCTACTACCGCATCGCCATTTCCTATATTGAGGCTCTTT
>JBFLZA010001033.1:0-2149 GCA_040756535.1 Cyanobacteriota bacterium | reverse complement strand
CAATGCAATACTAAACCGCTTATCATCACTGTCAATCATTTTTCCGCAATTCTGACAAAGCCAAATGCCGTTTTCTGGAGATTTGCGTTCTGTAGAAGATAGGTTTCCATCGAAGCGTGGACCACCTGAAGCAGCGGCTGTAATATGTGCTGCTACACCTATACTGATTGCTTTTGCAGGATCTGTCTGTGGTCCGCTGGTTAATTTACGACAGTTGGGATTTGAGCAACGATAACCTACTCGTCGTGCAAGCACTTGTTTTGTTTTTTCATCAAAGTCATCTCTCATAAGCTCTTGTTCTCGACTTGTTTAAATGTTTTGGCTTGGCGGTTTAACCTGTCTGTCACACAGATAACCTTCAAGTACAGTCTTAGCAAACAGGCGAAGCGATCTAACAACTGTTTAGAGGGAAATTTTCTGCCTAATACCCCTATACAGGTGATTAGGTGGAATTCTGTCAGCAGAATACCCCTATAAGGGTGATTAAGTGGAAAAATTCAGTATAACCACCCCTTCTTCTAGCGCTGGTTAATGATTCTTTGTGTTTTATGATGGAGAGATGCAAAAGCTTACGATTGCCCGACCTGACGACTGGCATCTACATCTACGCGATGGTGCGGCACTGAAAGCGGTTCTGCCCCATACGGTGCGGCAGTTTGCCCGCGCCATCATCATGCCGAACTTGAAGCCTCCAGTACGCTCGGTGGCTGATGCTGCGGCTTATCGCGATCGCATCCTCGCAGCGATTCCGGCTGGCAAACAGTTTGAGCCACTGATGACGCTCTACCTCACCGACAACACCAGCCCCGAAGAAATTATCCGGGCTAAAGAATCCCAGTTTGTCAAAGCGGTCAAATATTACCCAGCCGGTGCAACAACTAATTCAGACTTCGGTGTGACGGATATTCGTAAGTGCGATCGCGCGTGTATGAAGCTCCTGATCGACCGAACTCCTTGAAGTCAGGAACAAGCAACTGTGCCAAGCGCTCTACATCGCATGGTTAGGCGTTTCCGGGTGTTGCATCAGAGTGTTCCTGCTTCGAGTTGTTCGAGGTAGATGAAGTCCGGGGACTTCACGCCTGCTTCTTTTCGGATTTGGACGAGTTTCGGGGATTCAAAAAAGCGTTTTGCGTCGTCGATGGAAGTCCACACTGAGAAGTGGACAATCCGGTTGGGGTCGTTCTGATACTTGAGGACTTGGAATGACCGCTCACCAGCGTCGCGTCGGATGGATGCTGCACTGTCGAACACCTTCTTCCAGGCTTTGTAGTCAGCGACTTCGTGGATGATTAAAACATGTTGCATGAGAGCTTCTTTTTCACGAGACGCGAGGAAACGATATTATTTGGTTGATGGCTTAGTCTAGCCCTTTACAATACGTTCAGTTATACAATTTAGTCCAATAACGCCCTAAATGCTTGCTGGCTAACGGCAAAAGTGAGCGACGGTAGATACAAGTGAAACTAAGCATGAGTTCCTTTACACTATCCGCTTCATTAAAGTGTTAGCTTGCTGTCGTCTAAACGTTATTCAAGCCAGCGAAAAGCGCGCCGTAACTCAGCAGTACCGTTATTCTCATACCAACGACCGTGGGATAGGATAACTTTTTCAGGGTTCCACTGAAGTATTCGCTGTAAGCAGCTACGTGCCTGTTCCTTTTTCCCGAGAAATGTCATTCGCAAATCCAATGGGAGTTTTCCATCCGGATCAGCAACACCCCCTAACTTAAGTAGCCAATGCAACTGCTGACTCACTTTATTTAGTTCAAAGTTTTCGATGAGATCGGCAAGGATGAGAGTGGCGCTCTTGCGGTGGAAAAAGACGACTTCTTCCATAAATCGCCCGCCACGAAAGATTAATTGGTCTAGGTCTGCTACCCACTCACGTGGTGGTTCATCTTCCAAGTCAGCATCAAAATCCACTGCAATTTTCTGCTGTGCGGCACGATCGCGAACACCTGGAGATGCCCATGCTACAGCTTCTGGATAGGCGCTAGCCCAAGCACCGATATGGGCGTAATGGATTTTGTTGGGCGAAATGAGGTGGCGCAGTGAACCGAGGGAGTCAATTTGAGCTTTCAGTTCTGGAGTCAATTCTGTTGGTGAATGGCACCATAGGTCACCATTGCTCAGTCGCACAATCGTCATTC
>JBFLZA010001032.1:0-2153 GCA_040756535.1 Cyanobacteriota bacterium | reverse complement strand
TCGCTTATACTTTAGCCACGTTCGGGGGACACTTGTTACAAAATCTCAAAGCGAGTGAGTATATTTGTCGTCCGACGGAGCGAGGGCGGAATGTGGAAAGAAACAGTTATTTTGCGATTGGATTACAGGCGCAAGTTTGGGTTCAATGTCTAGAAATCTGGTCAGATTTAGTTTCTCGTCTGCTTGCCCTCAAACCCCATAAACGGCTTCATTTTCACAAAGGGATGAAAGCTATATCCTTGATTCAGTCTAGTGTTTAGCCCTGTTGTCATCCCTTGAGCCGATTGTCTGACCTACATTGCCGGCAATGCCACCAGGACCAGATAAGACACCACTAAACGCAACATAGCAAGTAATCACAACAGCAACGCACAGAACCCACATCTCGCCGGTGCCGCCAGTCTTCAACCTCTGCTTATCCCAACTTGAACCGCTATAGCACCACACGGGATTAGGAAAGAATAACTGAGTGCCTTTGATGCTAAAGGTATCAGCAATGCAAGAGATCAGCATTCCCAGCCATAGCGCCATCCATTCAATTTTGGTGAAGGTGAAGCCGGCATAACGATTGATTGCTAAAGTTGCCTACCCCCACACCACCGAGACGATCGCAACCGCTAAAAAGGAATGAGTGGCTGTCCGATGGGGGTATCGCTCCTCAAGTCGGTTGGATATTGGATAAAACACCTGACCGGTTAGGCTGCTGGTGGTGTCAATGTCCGGTAGCTGTGAGCCGAGAATTGCCAACCCCAACACCATCGGATTCGATGCACTGAGAATCAGGGGAACCGCAGCAGATGCGAGCGCTGCGTGGGTAATTGCCATCATAATTCGTCGGTCTGTCAATCTGCTTTGTTAATATTTTGTCATTTCATTCGTTAAGAAAGAACTCAATGAGATGAAATTTTCCTAAGATACAACGAGTGTTATAAGGAAGTGGGTATACTCAAAACTATGGAACAACAGCTCACCATTTCAAACTTAATCCTCGAACTGCGAAACCGACTTGGACTTTCTCAGGAGAAACTAGCGGCAAAGCTTGGCGTGTCGTTCAACACTGTCAATCGCTGGGAAAACGGTCACTCAAAGCCCTCACCGATGGCAATGAAGCTGATTGAGCAGCAAGTGCAACAGATGGAAGAAGGTGGGAAAGATTTGTTAGAATATTTCAGCAATTAGATAGGGAAGTAGAAGGTTTAAAGAGTAAGTATTTGAATTCTGTTTGACCATAGTTCATCAATTCTTGCCACATTGCAATGGAAAGCGTTAAAGTTATTGCTGACAAAAAAGGACGCAAGTACCTAGCTAAAATTATTGATAGCAGTGAGGAAACAAGTAGCAAATCTTATATCTTTGTTGTTCATTTAATACACCGGAATACACAAGTTGGAATAACTAAGTGTTTCGTGGATTTAGAAGAAAAAAGTATCTGCTTGGCAGACATAACAATTTGTAACGAGGTAGAGCGCAACTTAGAAGATAGAATAAAAGCCTTTTTTTTGAATGATCCCAAAACTTATCGCCGATTAGGTTTAGGAAGTGAGCTACTCAAGATTGTGATTGAGAAAGCTCAAAAAAGTGGTGTGCAGTGCCTGTACGGACGAGTCACCCAGCAAGATTTTAAGGACAACCCCAATCTCCTAAACTGGTACAAGAAATTTGGATTTTGTGTAGAACCGCCTCTCCCTAAAGACGCTTCAAAAGACATTGCAAGAATTTGCCTCTACTTTAAACCAATGAATTGTGGCCAATAATTCAAGTTGTAATAAACTGTCAGCTTTCACCTAATTGATGACCAACTCAATGGCTAATAAATCTCACTTTTATCCAGCCTCTAGCATCGACTCTCCATCTCTTCCCTTGTTTGTGAGGCTCAAGCCTAAGCCGTTCAGTGGGACATTCCTGCCCGATATGCTGAACGAGCAATGGTACTTTTGGTTTTTGCACAATTACACCATACTCGCAAGGCAATGGCCCTTCTCTGCAGGGTAAACGCATCTAAAACGAGGCGTGAAAGGGTGTAGACTGAGAAATTTTCCCGGCTTGCCCATGCCTCCTATTGTCAATCGAGAAACGCTGCAATCGTGCCTAGAGCACTACTTCGGACAGATACCCGACCCGCGCGTGGAGCGCACTCGTGCACACCAACTGCT
>JBFLZA010001031.1:0-2155 GCA_040756535.1 Cyanobacteriota bacterium | reverse complement strand
ACCTACACAAGCAGCGATATCACCCGCACGAATTTCTTCAACGTCTTGACGATCGTTCGCGTGCATTTGCACGATACGGCCGATACGTTCACGTTTAGATTTAACTGGGTTATAAACAGAATCACCTTGTTTAAGAACACCAGAGTAAACACGTACGAAAGTTAAGTTACCTACGAATTTGTCGTTCATGATTTTGAACGCAAGTGCAGAGAACGGAGCTTCGTCAGATGCTTCACGAATCGCTTTAGTTTCAGCTTTATCGTCAAGAACACCTTCAATCGCTTTAACTTCTGTAGGCGACGGTAAGAATTCAATTACTGCGTCCAACATACGTTGAACACCTTTGTTTTTGAATGCTGTACCACAAAGCATTGGTTGAATTTGACAAGCCAAAGTTTGAACACGTAGACCATTAACGATATCTTCTTTAGAAAGATCGCCTTCTTCTAGGTATTTGTCCATTAGCTCTTCAGAAGCTTCAGCAGCAGCTTCAACCATGTTTACACGCCATTCTTCAGCAGTAGCTTGAAGTTCAGCCGGGATTTCACCGTATTCAAACTTCATACCTTGTGAAGCTTCGTCCCAAATGATCGCTTTCATTTCGATCAAGTCGATTACGCCTTGGAAGTTTTCTTCAGCGCCAACAGGGATTACTACAGGTACTGGAGATGCACCTAAACGTGTCTTCATTTGTTCAACAACACGGAAGAAGTTGGCACCAGTACGGTCCATCTTGTTCACGAATGCTAAACGAGGCACTTGGTATTTGTTCGCTTGACGCCATACAGTTTCAGACTGAGGTTGTACACCACCTACAGCACAGTAAACCATACACGCACCATCAAGAACACGCATAGAACGTTCAACTTCAATTGTGAAGTCAACGTGTCCCGGTGTATCAATTACGTTGATACGGTGTTCAGGGAACTGTTTAGACATACCTGACCAGAATGTAGTCGTAGCAGCAGAAGTAATGGTAATACCACGTTCTTGCTCTTGCTCCATCCAGTCCATTGTTGCTGCACCATCGTGTACTTCACCAATTTTGTGAGATACACCTGTGTAGAACAAAATACGTTCTGTAGTCGTGGTTTTACCAGCATCAATGTGCGCAGAAATACCAATGTTACGATAACGAGAAATTGGGGTTTGACGAGCCATGATTTCTTGCATTCCTAAATTTTGTTGTTTAAAACAGGCGCTTTAAGCTGACGAACAGCTTAAAGCGATTCGATGACAGTTTGGCGTAAGCCAAGCTATCACCCTCCTGAATAGGGGCTGTTTTAGTCGCTTAGAAGCGGTAGTGAGAGAATGCTTTGTTGGCTTCAGCCATACGATGCACGTCATCACGTTTTTTAACCGCTGCGCCTTTACCTTCAGCTGCATCAAGCAACTCACCAGCAAGACGTAAAGCCATAGTTTTTTCAGAACGCTTAGCAGCAGCATCTACTAACCAACGCATAGCTAGAGCAGTACGACGGGATGGGCGTACTTCCATAGGTACTTGATAAGTAGCACCACCAACACGGCGTGCTTTTACTTCAACCATAGGACGAACTTTTTCAAGAGTAGTCTCGAAAAATTCAACTGGGTCTACTTTGTTTTTTTCTTGAACGCGGTCTAAAGCACCGTAAACGATACTTTCAGCAATAGATTTTTTACCATCTTGCATTACGTGGTTCATGAATTTAGCGATTGTTTGGCTGCTGAACTTAGGATCCGGAAGGATTTCACGAGCAGCAACTACGCGACGTCTTGGCATTTTAAACTACCTATATATATGACACTTCAGGTTAATCCAGCCGTAGCACAAAGTGTCATGTGCTTTCGCTGGCCTTACTACACGTCGCTTGAATTTCACAAAATTAATGCAGAAATCAGACAAGCGAGACGATAAAGGATTGCAGTTCTAGCGAACTAAGAAGTTAATCTCGAAAGATTATTTCTTAGGACGTTTAGTACCGTATTTAGAACGAGACTGGTTACGATCTTTCACACCAGCACAGTCTAAAGAACCACGAACGGTATGGTAACGTACACCTGGTAAGTCTTTAACACGACCACCACGGATAAGAACAACACTGTGCTCTTGTAGGTTGTGGCCTTCACCACCGATGTAGCTAGAAACTTCAAAGCCAGAAGTTAAACGCACACG
>JBFLZA010001030.1:0-2158 GCA_040756535.1 Cyanobacteriota bacterium | reverse complement strand
AAATTCGCATAATCACCCATCACAAAAATCGTGAGCATTGCCATTGCAGGCATAAATAAGGTGTCACTTGATGGTGCTGGACTTCTTGATGGCATCTTCGAGATCGCGTTTGTCCGCCGCCGGAATTCCCATAATCACGTCTTGGCGGTACGGGTTGATGGGTCGCAATTTGTGTTCAGAACGACCTGTAACCCAACATCCGGCGATGAATAGGCGATCGAATCCGGTGTAGGGAGCGGGTGCATTAGGAGTTGAGTCGGTCGTTCGGTTTAGGGTCGTTGTGGTCATAAAAAAGTCTCCTTATCGGTTTCAGGTTGGATACCGCCTCTCGATGCAGAGACTCAATCAGACGTATCTCACAAAAAGCCAATGCCTTATGGTCTTTCGTTGTAACAGCGATCGCGCTTCTGTTTCATCTTCCCTATGGTTAGGACGGAAGCTGAATATTGTGTGTTCGAGTATACCTTACTGGAGTTCTGTCTATGACTACTTTGCAGAACGTTTTAGCGCGATCTGCTGTAAGCAGCAGCGCTTCGCGATCGCGAATCTTGTAGGGTAGGTTAGTGGCAATAGATGTATGTCGAGAATTGCGATCGCGCAATGTATCCCTGAGAATCGCTTGGTGCGGATAGCATCAATTCCCTCTAATTCTTGTTGTAAGACAACCTGGTATAGCAATCCTATTTAAGGTGTGAACGAGTATTCGCCCTGGTGTAGGGACACGGCAGTGCCGTGTCCCTACAGAAGTTCACGAATCATTTAGGATTGCTATAGAGAAAATCGAAGGGATAAGCTAGTGAGAATCTGTCTAATAAGTTGTTAGATGGCTAACCGCAACTGTCTGGCTTTATTCTCCAAGAGAGATATTGGTTCAACTACTTCACCCTTGGCAAGACAATCTCGCACAACCTCTGCAACAACTTGCGCTAAATCACAGGGAACAGCATTACCAATCTGTCTATAGACCGAACTTTGCCCACCAATAAACTTGTAATTGTGTGGGAACGTCTGCAACCTTAATGCCTCATCAACTGTCAAACGCCTCAATCTCTTGGGTGCTGCATCAAAAGGTAATGGTTTGCCTCCTTTCATTAAGTGAGCGTGATACCACTCGACCCAACTCTTTTCACCAAAGTAGCAATGCTCCTCATCAATAATTGGTGTTTTATTTCCACCCATAGAAGCATGGAGAGCGCATGAGTAGCTATCAGGGTTTAACGGTCTTCCCTGACCATTGAACAACATCCCTGCATAAGGAGAACGTCGCATAACTGGTTTAGCAGCGATAGTAACTTTCGCATTGCATATCCGCTTGTTACTCTCGGAACCTGCTACGCCTAGAGGTAAAACAATATCTCGAACCGTTGGAGCCTGCTTTTTAGGTGATAAAAACTGAGTTTCTAAATTGTTAACGTCTTTAATGTCACGAAAGCCAATCAAAAACATCCGCTCACGGGACTGTGGAACACCGAAGTCAGATGAATTCAGTACAACTAATCTGTATCTATATCCCAACTGACTAGAAATGTGGAAGAGTTTTTGACGAACTTCAGACCATTTGTCAAGGGTTGCTAATGCTTTTACATTTTCGCATATAAAGGCGCGAGGCTTGGTTAACTGAACCACCTTCATGAATATCCATAGCAACTGACTGCGTGGGTCATCGGGATTCATCTTTCCAGCTACAGAAAAGCCCTGACAAGGTGGACCACCAAAAACAATATCTATCCCCTCAAAGATATGCATATCAGCCAGGAATTGGTGGATATCACCGCACTTGATTGTTATTCCTGGGTGGTTTGCCTCGTAAGTTAGGCAAGCATTTTTGTCAATGTCACTAGCACAAACAACATTGAACCCTGCTCGGATAAATCCAACATCCATCCCCCCTGCGCCAGAGAAGAGTGAGAGTCCCGATAACATCGTTGTGTTTTTCATGTATGCGATTTTGGCATATCCGGCTTTCCAGATCAATATCTGAATTATGGAAAGTCAAAAGCAATCTGTGTCAAGCATTCACGATCCTGAATACCACAGAATCATTGATGCGCTTATTCACTTAAGAGAACAAGCAAAAATCTCTCAGAAAGCTATTGCTCAGGCAATAGGTCTGACGCAGCCTGACATTTCCAAGATAGAACGCCGGGAACGCCGGATT
>JBFLZA010001029.1:0-2159 GCA_040756535.1 Cyanobacteriota bacterium | reverse complement strand
AATTAGGTGATATTCTATTTGTCTTGATTAATTTAGGCCGATGGTATGATTTAGATCCCGCCGAGGCTTTACAGGAAACTAATTTGCGGTTTATTCAGCGGTTTTCAAAAATGGAAGTCTTTGCAGATCAACCACTAACGGATTATACCTTAGATGAGTTAGAAGCGATGTGGCAGCAGGCAAAAGCTCAGTTAGCAAAGCAGAAGCAGGAAAGGAATAATTCGGGCGATTGAAAATTGCGTCTACACAAGCAAAGCCCGCCTGCGCGGGCTATAACAGACACAATAACTTGCGTTTAGCAAGTCTAACAATTAATAAAAAGGATTGTCAGCAAGTTAGGATATTTAAGTTGCTAAGAGATAGAAGAGATGTTTGAATTAAGTGAGTTTAAACAAACCAAAGTTTATCAGGAAGCCAAGCAGGAAGGCGTGGAAGAAGGAAAGCAGATTGGCAAGTTAGAGATATTGCGACGAATGCTTCAGTTGGGGTTGAGTTTGGAGTTCATTGCTGAGGCGTTAAATTTGCCGGTTGAAGAGGTGAGAAAGTTGGCAGAAGAATCTCAACCCTAGGGCGTGTCATCAATTAGGTAAGCTACAGACAGCTCGACTAGAAATAAACTGAGATAAAGAACCGATGACCACTCGACGATACGCCCTACGCGATGACCAGTGGGAGCGGATGAAAGACTTACTGCCGGGACGAGAAGGAACGGTTGGGGTGACGGCTAAAGACAATCGGTTATTTGTCGAAGCGGTTCTGTACCGCTATCGAGCCGGAATTCCTTGGCGAGACTTGCCAGAGCGATTTGGGGATTTTCGAGTGATTCACACCCGCTATGCCTATGCCTCCGGCACGCTTCGCTTAACGGCACGCTACGCGAACAGTCGGTGGTCCAAGACTGGGGTGTGGGAGCGGGTGTTTGAACACTTAGCCAAGGATGCCGATAACGAATACGCCATGATTGATTCAACCATTGTCCGCGCCCACCAGCACAGTGCTGGGGCAAAAGGGGGGAGCCAGAGCAAGAAGCTATTGGGCGCAGCAAAGGTGGACTAAGCACCAAGATTCATGCAACGGTGGATGCGTTGGGTAATCCCCTGGGGTTTTATCTCACCCCTGGACAAGCGTGTGAGCTTGATGGAGCCGACCACCTCTTGCCTCAACTAGAAAGTGATACCGTGTTGGCAGACAAAGCGTATGACGCGGACAAGCGAGTGATACCAATTTAAATGGGATTCAGGGCAGATATAGCATTCAGAATGAAGGAATACCCAGTGATAGAAGCAATCACTTGAGAGCTGATTTGTAAACAAAAGCTTAAGATGCTAATCGCTTGACCATCAGCCGAATCAATGAGCCGTAAATCATCGCTTCACTGACTTCGGTATACACCTCATAATCCTTACTCAGTCGTCGGAATTGATTCAGCCAACCGAATGTCCTCTCAACAATCCAGCGCTATGGCTGCGCCACGCTACGCGAACGGTAATCGTTCAAAGGTTTTCGATATCCTCTCAATCACCTCTACTCGCACCTGTTCTCCTACAACTTGCTTCACAGCGCGAGCAAAGTTTTTCCCCGAATAACCTTGATCTACCCAAATAACTTCCAATTTTGACAACTTCTCCTTGGCTTCATCCAGCACTACAACTGCGCCTAATCGTTCTGAAGCATTTGCCTCAGTCACTAAAACCCCGACTAGCAATCCTTGAGAATCGACGACGATATGGCGCTTACGTCCTTTAACCTTCTTGCCACCGTCGAAACCGTAGACCTCCCCCTTTTTTCCGTGGTCTTAACGGATTGAGAGTCCGCAATCGCCACGGTCGAGTCTTGTTCTCGCCCTAACTCAGCTCTCAGTTGATGACGCACCTGGTCATGAAGAAGCTGCCAAATACCTTTGCGCTGCCATTTCTGAAAGTAGCTATAGACGGTGCTGTAAGGTGGCAGGTCGTGCGGCAACATTTCCCACTGGCATCCCGTGCGTTGCACGTAGAAAATGCCGTTGAGAATTTCTCGAAAATTTACTTCGACTGGATGTCCAAAACCTTTCGGCGTAGGTAATAGCGGCTTGAGGATTGCCCATTCTGCATCGCTGAGGTCGCTAGGGTAGGGTTTGCGCTCAGGATTGGAATTTGTGGGTAGACGGCTCATAGGCA
>JBFLZA010001028.1:0-2161 GCA_040756535.1 Cyanobacteriota bacterium | reverse complement strand
GGGGTAATACCCACAAATATTTAAAAATTGCAGCAAAACTTGACAGCCTCTAAGGCAAAAGGGAGACAAAGTCTGGATATAAGGCTGAGTTATCTATGCGATATTTACATCTTTTAATGCGTTTATTGCATTTCGTTACATTGTACCGATAACTGGAGTATTTGTAAAAGAGGGGATAAAAATGGCAGCAGGAGATGTATCGACGGTGCGATCGCATCTCCTAAAAAGCCATTAGCTGATGTAAAAAGCTAAATGGGGGCTAGTGCAGCACCAACCGAAACCACTTGGACAATGCAATTGAGTCATTGCCAAAAATGTATCTATAAGTTGATCAATTTGAACAGACAACGTCATCACTTGAGAGGCGAGTCAGGCAGTCTATTGCGGAGGTAATTTACAGCCTCAACGATTTGTCAGATACTCTACTCCCGTGGAACATCGGCGGGCAAAATTTCAGGATTTAGAAGTTTTAATGAAGTTTTAGTGAATGTACTTGATAGCTTCACCTATATTAGTTTTAAATAGATTTAATTCCTGTTAAATGCTAAAAAGCTAAAGTGTAATTGCACAGTAGTTACAAGGGATGTAAGAGCCACTCTCGTCCATTCAATCTGAACTGCTTTGTACGAACACTAATCATGGCTAGTAGTTATCTAAATAATTTTTGTGTTCGGCAAACAGATGTTTGAATTTAACATTAAAGAAATAGAAGCTATCGCTTCTACCATCGTTCAAGAAAAAACATCAGAGGTTGTATCGGCTACTCAAGGTGCAATATCAGAAGCACTCTCAACAGCGCAAGAGGCTACGAGTAGTACAATGGCTGCTATGCAACAGGTTTCTAATTCAGTCACTTCTATAGCTTCTACGTTTCAAGAAAAAGCATCAGAGGTTGTGTCGGCTACTCAAAGTGCAGTATCAGAGACGCTTTCGACAACGCAAGAGACTGCAAGTAATGTAATCATCGAGGCTCAGCAGGCTTCTAGCTCAGTCGCTGGTGCGGTAACAATTACTGTACAAGAGGCTTTCAAAGTTGCTCATAACATTAAATTTGAGAACTTACCGGGCAACTTGCAACTGAAATTCGCACGAGCTGGAGTACGCCACGGTATTCGCAATTTTCAAGAAGCTGCCAAAGTCTATGAGACGATTCCATCACAAGTTCGCGCTCAAGGACATGAAGCTGTTCGGGAGTTTTGTAAGGGCAAGGATTGGAGCCATATCAAAGCGCACGTTAACGGTGGAGGAGCAGAAGCTTCAAATGGAATCTTCGAGAACTTCTGGCTTAACCGAGCGCGTGGTGGAGTTGATATGACTCCTGACGAACTTGCCGCAGCACGTAAAGTACTTGCTGATGCAGCTTTTAAAGCTAGTGTGCAGCAAGTGGCTGGAGCAGTTATTCAAGGTACTTTGGTAGCGGCAGTTATTGAACTGGTATTCTCAATTTTGGAAAACTCACTGTCTTTTGCTGAAGGTAAAATGACTCAAAATGAGCTAATTCGAGAGGTGGCAATTGCCACAGCAAAAGCTGGAGTTACAGGTGGTGTAATTACAGGCATTTTGATGTCTATCTGTCTGATTTTTCCACCCATTGCTGCCCTACTGGGTTACGCTGCAATCCCTCTTGCAGGTGTTGGCATCGGATTCATGAGCGTTCGTGCGTGGGAAATCTTCAGCCGTGCCGATAAGATTTTTGGAATTACTAAACAACTGGAAAAACTCATACAAAACATTGAGCAAACAGACTTAATGTTTGATGCTAGGAAATGAGCGATCGCGCTTATCATTGCCTAAGAAGGGAGGAGCGTGAAGCGTTAGCTGTCCCGCACCCGAATCGCTCAAAAACTGTGCAAGTTGACAACGCTAAAATTGCACAAAGCTGCAATCTAACAATTGAAATTTTCCCGATTTTAGCGAAGCGGAATCGGGAGAGTGTCAACCCTTTGCATCTTCTGGCGCTAAGTCAATGGCAATAACAGTGGCGTAGGGGTCAACAGACGTTTCTGGTATTTGAATGGTTAACTCGCCTAAAGGGTCAGGATTGAAGAGAGAATCGATAATCGAGCAGCGCGTCGTATAATCTAGCTCCCTGCCGTTAGCCAAGATTTGCACCGACTTAACTTGTTTAATGGGTATCCCGCGCACCGAAATGCTTTCATAA
>JBFLZA010001027.1:0-2167 GCA_040756535.1 Cyanobacteriota bacterium | reverse complement strand
CGATTAATGGTTGAGGCCGAAAAGAACCAAGTCCAAATTCCCCCAGCGACGAAAGAAGCCTTTCATAAGTGGTTTGCAACTAAAATTCGTGTTGAAGAAGAAAAAATCAGTGCAGAAACATCTGTTGGGTTTGATTTGTTTAAACTCATCAGTGGCAAACTGAAAGCTGATGCAGCCGTCCGCCAAGAAATTAAGCATGAATTTGAACGAAAAATCTCCGAGCTGATTGCCCGAATCAATGAAATTGCGGCTGTAATTCAGAATGCAACAGATAAAGATATTTTAGTCATTATTGATGATTTAGACAAGCTCGATCTCGCGAGAGTGAATGAGATTTATCGAGACAATATCAAGGCACTTTGTCAACCTCAGTTTCAAATTATTTACACTATCCCGATTGCCGTTTTGCGCGATAAGTTTTTGCGACCCATGATTGAAACTGAAACGAATGATCAGGTGGTGGCAATGCCTGTGATTAAGTTGTTTGAAAAAGACGAGATTCGCAAGAGAGATCGCGTTCCCCGTCCTGAGGCAATGCAGATATGTGTGAAGTGATTAGTAAGCGAGTTGCTGGGGAATTGCTGGAGCAACAGGCAGTAGAAAAGATTGTTTTGTATAGCGGTGGTGTGCTGCGGGAACTCATCCGAATTACCAATGAGTGTTGCAGGATTTGCTTGCGATCGCTGCGTCGTAAACCGGATACGCAATCGTTAAAGATTGATGATGAGATTTTAGAAGAAGCGGTTAATACAATCCGCAATGATTTCGCGATTCCTTTGGGGAAGACTGATTATGAAATTTTACAGACAACCTACAATGAATTTCAACCGGATGATCCGAAAAGACCGGAATTCTTGGATTTGCTACATGGACTCTATGCTTTAGAGTATCGCAATCGACAAAACTGGTATGACGTTCATCCCATCGTTATCGATTTGTTGAGAGATAGGGGGTTAATCTGATGGTGGCTGAAAATTTATCTGACCCTGATGTTCAGAACGAGAGAAGTTATGACGATTTGCTGGTTTCGATTGAAGCCAACACCGATAAGTTGAATTTGCTGATTGGGGTGTGTGATGACAGTAATTTACGCGATGAAATTATTCAACAGTATGAGGCTGAACTAGAACCGGATATCCGCTGCTATCAGGTGATATTAGGACGAGGCGAACCGAGTTTAAGAGCGGCAATTGAACAGGTGGTTCAAAATGATGAGTATCTCCAGCAAGGTGGACGAGCTGTTTTGACGGTGACGGGTGCAGAGCAACTGTTCGTTTTGAAACTTGGGGCGGAGCGATCGGAACAAGAGATTTTTTTCGGTTACTTGCAGTGGACGAGGGAAGCTTTGCGAGAGTTTCCCTATTCAATTGTGGTCTGGATTACTCACCAAATCGAGCGGAGTTTGAGCAAGCAAGCGCCTGATTTTTGGAGTTGGCGCAAGGGCGTGTTTCGCTTTTTGTCTCGGAAAAAGGCAGCACTTCCTAGGCGAGAAATTGCACCGTTTCGTTGGGCTTTAGAGAGTGAGAATTTACTGAGTACGGATGACGATGACCAGTATTTTCTCCCCTTAGAAGACCTGAAAGCGTTGATTCAGCAGACTGAGGAGAAAAGAGGTGAGAAAGACCCCAGTTTAGGGACTTTGTACGGAAGAATGGGGGAAATATATAGCCAGCGATTGAAACGAGGTGAATGTCAGGATTACCAGCAGGAACTAGCACTTGCGCTCGAATACTTTAGCAAAGCGGCTAACCTGCAAAAAGAGTTAGGGTTGGAGGAAGACTTCGCTTCAACACTTAGCAATCTGGCATATCTCTACTACTATCAAGGACGGTACGACCAAGCCGAACCGTTGTTCGTGCAAGCGTTGGAACTAAGGAAGCACCTGCTGGGAGAAGAACATTCCCTTGTAGCAGAAAGCCTGAACGATTTGGCAGAACTCTACTATTCTCAAGAACGCTACAGTGAAGCCGAACCCTTGGTGGTGCAAGCCTTGGCACTGAGGAAGCGCCTGCTGGGAGAAGAACATCCTGATGTAGCACAAAGCCTGAACAATTTGGCATTACTCTACGATTCTCAAGGACGCTACGACCAAGCCGAACTCTTGTTGGTGCAAGCCTTGGCACTGTTGAAGCGCCTGCTGGGAGAAGACCATCCCCAAGTTGCCACC
>JBFLZA010001026.1:0-2174 GCA_040756535.1 Cyanobacteriota bacterium | reverse complement strand
ATCTGCGATCGCACCACCTCCAGAAGTCCCACCGACTAACCTGGGTTTTAGTGATGTGGTGCCCGATCCGGGTAGCATAATCCGCCGTCATCTGTTGGTGTTGACCCCCTCTCCTACCTCTCCATGTACCCCCTACTACGCCCTCAGTACTCAGTTGGCATTTCGCTACTTGGCAGCAGAAAACATCGCTCCTCAAATCACGACCGACGGATTATTACAACTCGGTAAAGTCGTTTTTAAACCTTTGGATGCTCATAGTAGCGGCTACCAAGGAATTGATGCATGGGGTCATCAAGTGCTGCTTAATTATCGCTTCTACCGCTCTGGTGAAGATTTTGCCAAACAAGTCACTCTCACCCAAGTCCTGAACGGGCAGCTCAATCCTAATGCCGTTAAAGACCGGATTGTTCTGATTGGCGTAACAGCCCCCAGCGCTAAGGATTATTTTTTCACCCCCTACTCTCAAAAAATCCCAGGAGTGGTCGTTCAAGCGCAGATGACTAGCCAGATTCTCAGCGCTGTTCTTGATGGGCGACCCCTTTTAGAAGTATGGCCTAGGTGGAGTGAAGTCTTGTGGATTGGGGGTTGGTCGCTCTTAGGCGGTCTGTTGGCTTGGTACTTTCAAGGCTGGCAGCGCTGGGTGATGGGGGTGGCAGCAGGAGCGATCTTGTACGTATTTTGTTTAGAACTTTTCATCCGAGGGAGTTGGGTGCCCCTTGTCCCAGCCGCCCTGGTGCTTGTGTCTACCAGTGGCAGCGTTATTGCCTACAGTGTCTTACCAAACCGACGCTCAACTTCTACACTGATTCTTGAATCATGATTTACAAAACATTATTCCAACTAGAAAAAACAATAGCTATTGCTGTTACGGTTTTGGGAATTTCTCACAGTTTTCTCTTGCCAGCCAAAGCAACACCCATTCAATCTAAATCTGCTCTTTCGGCACTCACCACGGCAAAGCTGGAACAACGGTCTTTAACCAGTTTTTCGCTTACCCACCCTCACACAAGTCTACTAGAGCCATTTCCATCCGGGTTCCGTGCCCCTCAAGGACAACGAATTGATCGAAATGCATCCCGTCCTCAGCAAAATACAACCCTTCAAGCACAGATTCCAATCCCAAAAGACCGGGGTGCACCGGGTCAACGGGAAGGTGCGGGAACCCGTAGTCCGTTTTCACTAAGCGGTAAGCCTCTCACTGCCTTAGTACCGATGATTCAACCGAGGACAGCACCCAAAAGCCAACATCCAGCCTTGGCGAACCTACTTCCTGGCTCAGTCTTGGGCTTAACCCTTTCCGGACATCCCACCTTTTGGTTTTATTTTCCCTATTCTCTGACGCCCACACGCCCAGTTGAATTTGTGCTGCAAGATGAAAAAGGCGAAGAGGTTTATAAAACCTTGTTATCTGAGTCGGGCACTACGCCCGGTGTAGTCGGCTTCCAGTTGCCTGCCACAGCGCCCTCCTTAGAACTCAACAAGCGGTATAACTGGTACTTGATGGTTTATTTCGATGCCAAACAGTCTCCAGAAGAAGCCGTTTATGTGTCCGGGTGGGTAGAACGGGTCGCACTGAACCCATCACTGGTCAAGAATCTAGAGCAAGCCACTCCTAAAGAGTTAGTCGCCCTGTATGAAAAAGCTGGAATTTGGCACGAGGCTATCACCGCTCTAGCCCAACAGCGTCACCAAAATCCTCAGGATGCTACCTCGAAGCAGGAGTGGGAGAAACTAATGCGATCTATTCAGTTAGAGGCACTCACTTCAGAACCGATTACCTCTATGCTTTCCCCTAAACCATGAGTTATACGAAGTTGCGATCGTATCTAGTACTTTCTTGAAAATCGGTGTAGTGTCTATCCGTCCTGGTGTTATTGCATCCAGTGTCCTGCCAGACCAACGGCAACCTTCTACACTCCCTTTTGAATCATGATTGACAAACAATTTTTCTCACTACCAAGAACCATAGCCATTGCGGTGACTGTGGCGGGAGTCTCTAACAGTCCTGTCTGGCCAGCCAAAGCTGTACCAACCCAAGGCCCATCTGCCCTTTCAAAAGTCATTAAGGCAAAGCCTGAGCCGGTGTCTGTATCCAGCCTTGTGCTAGCTAGCCCTCGCCCTGATCCACTCAATCCAGCTAAACCCTTGTTATTCAAGGAAAAAACAGTCCAGAC
>JBFLZA010001025.1:1606-2175 GCA_040756535.1 Cyanobacteriota bacterium | reverse complement strand
GTAGATGAGCGGAACGATTGGAGTGCTAGATCCAAATTTCCATCATTGTTAGTATCTATGCCACACCAGTTCGTTTGCGGCGTACTGCCGGTCACATTCTGCTGCGGACAGTTGCCATTCTGTTGAGCTGGTGCCCCAACAAGGTTGTCCAGATCAAACTCTTGCGCTGTTTGCGCCCTCTTGGGGGGTAATTTTGCTATGTCGTCCTCGCCAAACTTTCCTGCTTCTATCAAGAGCCGCACGCGATTAATTTCTGCCTGAGCTGCTTGCAAAGCCTGCTCGGTTCTGTAGTTTTGTACGCGGGAGGCATAAGCAATCAGCAGCGGTGGTGTGATAGCGGAAACGATTACCGCTAGCACCATAATCCCTACTAGACACTCAAGCAGTGTTAGACCTTGTTCGGTATTTTTTACTTTTGCTGATTGCATTTTTAGCCTCCACAATTACCATCATTTACTACACGGATAATTCACACCGTTACGCAGCATACAGATGTACGGGTCAGTTGCTTCCGGCTCGCGGTAAAATTCACTGCGTAATCTGTCAAGGGTCACCATCCGTTTTGACAC
>JBFLZA010001025.1:0-1596 GCA_040756535.1 Cyanobacteriota bacterium | reverse complement strand
GGCTGATACTGTAGCCCCACATCATAACCCCAGCGTCTAGTCGGAGCTGAACGCGTATCTTGCCCGCTATCGCCGCCTTTAACATAGTAGTTAAGTGCTTCTGCAGATGAGATCTCAGAAGAGTTTTGAGGCTCCCACCCCTCTTGGTCATAAGGTGCGGTAGCGTAGTTGCTGAAGTTTAGCTGAACCATTGAGCCAGAAATACCAAGCGTACAGGGTTTGGTATTGCCCTTGATAGTGTCACATGTCGTACCCCAGTATTCATTCAATCGAGGGAAATTGTGAAAGCCACCATTACCTTGATTAGCTCGCGAGGCCACAACCCCACTGACGAGTACGGAATTCACTTGGGTAAACCCGGCATTGTTTAATGCTCTAGTTTCATTACTGAATGTTCGGTAACCAGTGTAAGCAGTAGGAGTTGAAGGGTCATGTTTGACTTCGCCATTGCGGAAAACCTTAATCGGCCCGTTACAAGTTTTGGTAGTCGCTTCCGCGCCACTGCTTGGTCTGTCGTAAGGATTTTCACAAACCCATTGCTTGGTAGCCGCGTCGGTTTGGTTTGCCCACATATTACTGTTGCGGTAAGAGGGATTCTGATTTGTCGGACAAACACCCGTAGGGTTTGAGTTTAGAATTCCACTTTCAACTGTACCGTCACAGAATCTATCTGAAAGAATGTTGATTGCATCACCAATGATTTCTGTTACCCGCCACTCATCTTCCTCAAAATTAGCAAAGTTGTTGTTTCTGTCTCCTCTGCTGTAAAAATTCGTGTACACACCAGACGAAGCGTTTACTTCGAGGTTGTCATCAAATTCTTCAAGATGAGTGTTTTTATTAAAAGTAGCAGAGTCACTGCTAGTGTGCAGGTTGAAATGACCCTGGATGTAAACTGGGTTATCGGAAACGAAGGTCATGCCGCGTTGGTTATTCGCAGCGTTTAACCCAATTCGCTTCAAATGCATCCCATTTCGCAATCGGAAACCGTAAGGACGGCGATCCGGATCGGCATAGTAATCTACAGGTTTAGGACTAATACCTTGAGGCGATGAATCTAAACACTCTGGTTTTTCATTGGCTGCGGTTGCAGGGTCAAGCTGACATAGTGGTGGATCTGCTGGTGCCCAAACCTGCATAATCATGTTTGTATCGGTCGGATTACCCACAGCGTCAGCCCACTTGGTTTGGTAAGTCTTCCAATTGCTAGCACCAGACAAGGCAGGCCGAGCAATCGCATCTTCCCGGACTGCATCTTCACGGAAAGCATAGACAAGACCGCTTTTTGGTAGCCAAACATCACTCGTGCCGCCTCTGAGATTTCTCCTCAGCAGGTCTAGATCAACATCCAAAACCCGCACATTCATCATTTCCCGCCCATCAAACATTCCCTTGTCTAGAAGAGCAATGCCTTTTTGAGCTTGAGCTGGGGTAGCTTCGGGATTGGTTACAAAGTCATTTATGATGTTGGCTGCTGCCGGCACTGTTCCGCTTAGTGCTGTTGCTGTGCGTGCCGGCAGACACGATGCCCTGTTGGTGCAAGGGCCAGACACGTTCAGCTCTCGTGGTAATAAAGCAATTTTTGCCAGATCGACA
>JBFLZA010001024.1:0-2179 GCA_040756535.1 Cyanobacteriota bacterium | reverse complement strand
ATCAAACTACTGGTGGTGCCCAGCAAACTTTAGCGAAGTTGAATGGCTACTTACCTGCTGCTGTTAATGCATTGCAAGCCAACGATATTGCCAAAGCGAAACAGTATGCCAAGGGCTTTAGCGATAACTGGAGCCAGAATAATGAGATGATTCGAGCGCAGGTTAAAAAGAAATCTCAAGATTCCTACAAAAAGCTTGCAGCCGGTGTTGCTCAAGTCAATAATACCCTGATCCAACCCGCTAATCCAGACAAAACCAAGGCGATCGCATCACTGCAATCCCTGTCGCAATCCGTAGCGGAGTACACAAAAAATCCTTGAGGAGCGACGAGTATTAACCAGCCTAGCTAAAAAAATCTAAAGACAAGGCGAGTATGCCTCAAGTTGTGCTTTGTTTCCTTGTAAACATCACAGATAAGCACTTAAATTGTCATGAGAAGTTGTAAACAGCCTATCCAGCAGCACTCCTACTATGAAAGACCTTGATTTGAAAGCCACCACTGACATTCTCAACTCCATCATGGAATTCGAGTTGGCAGGGGTAGTTCGTTATACTCACTATTCCCTAATGGTGACTGGTCCTTACCGAATTCCCATTGTGGAATTTTTTAAGGCACAGGCGACAGAGTCCCTAATACACGCGCAACAGGTAGGAGAGATTCTTACAGGTTTAGAAGGGCATCCCAGCCAGCGGATTGCTCCCATTGAGGAAAGTTTCCAACACTCCGTGCAGACTATTCTGGAGGAAAGCCTTAACCATGAGAAAAAAGCCTTAGACCTTTATAAAAAGTTACTCAATGTTGTGGAAAATGCCAGTGTTTATTTAGAAGAATTTGCCCGTACTCAAATTGGCACCGAAGAATTGCACTCCCTAGAAATTAAAAAGATGTTGCGTGATTTTCGCTAGTGGGTCACATTGGTCATTAGTTATTGGTCATTGGCTAAAGACTAAAGACTAATGACTAAGGACTAATGACTAAGGACTAATGACTAATGGATTTTAGTGCTGCTTTACCGACTTTTGTAATTACCTTACGGGAAGGTGTTGAAGCTGCCCTCGTTGTGGGAGTTGTTCTGGCGTGCTTGAAAAAAGCCAAAGCTGAGCAGCTAAACGCTTGGGTTTATGCAGGTGTAGTCGTTGGACTGATTGCTAGTGCTTTAGTGGGAGTTTTGTTCACTTGGGGCATTCAGGCATTGAGTGCGACTTATCCGCAGTATTCATCGGTGATTGAGCCGTTGCTGGAAGCTGTCTTTGGTGTTTTTGCGATCGCTTTACTCAGTTGGATGCTGATTTGGATGACACAACAGGCTCGATCCCTTAAAGGAGAAATTGAAGGAAGCATCACATCTGTCATCAAACAAGGCACTAATGCGGCTTGGGGTGTCTTCGGATTGATTTTCATCGCCGTCTTGCGAGAAGGCTTTGAAACGGTTGTGTTTATTCTTGCCCAGTTTCAACAGGGACTTGTCCCAGTACTAGGAGCATTTAGCGGCTTAGTAGGAGCAGTAGTAATTGGCTTTCTCTTGTTCAAGTGGGGTGTCAAGATTAATATTCGCCAATTCTTCCAAGTGATGGGAGTTTTATTGCTTCTGATTGTTGCAGGTTTAGTGGTTGGTGCGCTGAGGCATTTTGACCAAGCCATTGCCGCCTTTACGCAGATCAACCCTCTATATGAAGGATGGTGCTTCTATTACGACCCATTGGCAAAAAATTCTTCTTGCATTTTAGGCCCGATGGTTTGGGATACGACTCGCATCCTACCCGATAATAAGTTTCCTGGTGTCATATTTAAGGCCTTATTTGGCTACCGTTCGCAGATTTATCTCGTTCAAGCTGTAGGTTACCTGCTATTTTTGTTCACAATTGGCACTCTTTATTTCAACCGGTTAACGGTTCCAGCAGGGGTTATTAGTAAGAGCGAGAAGTCGGCAAGCTGAAGGGAATATGGCATTAGCTGAAAGAGGGATGGGTATGAGGAGAATTTTCATAATCCATCTGCCTACTGAGCTAGTTTTAGGAGGTGTTACGACGCCTCCTATTATTTTTCTCATTGACCACTAGCGCCAGCGCTACGTTTGGTTAAGAATTGTATTCGCAATGATTATCTTCTCTTTATCTTTGTGGAAAACTAGCCAATTTCTGTGGAAAAGTGCCCCGCTCTGTGGAAAACTTAAAATGG
>JBFLZA010001023.1:0-2194 GCA_040756535.1 Cyanobacteriota bacterium | reverse complement strand
GAGGTTGGAGAAATTATCATCGCTACTGCAAGATGGATGGGTCACGGTTCTCACTTTGGCACATCCAGAACAGAGCGTTCAGGGTGCTTAATAAGGAAACCAAGCAGAATCGCCACACTAGCAAGAAATTGCTGGATACAGCGTTTCCTACGGTTCCATACTCCGAAAACAAATATGTCAACGTCAAAGGTGAGAAATCACCTTTCGATGGAGATATCACCTACTGGAGCGAGCGTAATAGCAAGTTCTACGATGGAGCAACCTCCCAAGCCCTAAAAAGGCAAAACCATACGTGTGGATACTGTGGCTTAAAAATGCTTAGTGACGAGAAGGTACACCTTCATCATGTCGATGGAAACCATAGTAATTGGAAAAGAAACAACCTTCTAGCCATTCACGAAAGCTGTCACGATTACATCCACATGAGCAAAAGCTAAGGCTAAGAACATCGGGAGCCGGATGCACCGAAAGGCGCACGTCCGGATCTAACTGGGAGGGGCGGACGGTAATACGTCTCCTCGACCCAACCTAAAGCGAAGCGCAGATCGCATTCTGGCTTTCATCGACTACTTTAACCGAACAATGGCTAAGCCATTTCAATGGAAGTTCAAGGGGTACCCAGTACCGGGCTGAAGTGGTCAGTTACTTCTGCCGGGATGCACTAGGGCATTTACTAGTAAACAGAGGATGAGTGGAAAGAAGCTCTAACTGCTCCTCTCTTGGAAGAGCGCTGGTGTGGCTGTAGAATGAGTTTGCCGTTGTAGTAGCTAGCTCCATTCGGCTCCCACAATTCTTCTCTTAAGGCATCAGGGTCAGAGGCAAAGTGCAGGCAGTTATCCCCTGGAGGTCCAGCCGGGTAATCGTGACAGACTAGGTAAGGATTGTGAAAGTTGAACCGACAGCGTGAGCATTCTGGAATTTTCCGCACGGTTAGTCATCCTGCTGTATTTCTAGCTGATAAACCCTTAAGAAAAGGATACTCGTTTATCAAGCGCCAGTAGCACTTTTCTGGTGGTGGTGAAGGGCGTGAGCCGCATCGGTAGAGGAAAACTGGCTCATCTCTGAGCACTCCAGTCAAAGCAGGTTTGTCCCAGGTCTGGTTGCCAGCATCCCAAATCAGATGAGCCTTGCCCATGTACCCCGCGTTCACCAAGAATAAAGAAAAGCCATTGCATAGTTTTTTGAATTTCTTCAGGGGTCATGTTAGAGCTGCTCTGACCGTAGCTATCAATCAAGAGCTTATTCGATGAAGGTAGCAGCGAAGAGCGCAGATCGCATCCTTTAATTAGGCAGAGGCAATTGATTCAATGCTTTCTTCTTTTGCCACTGCAATTTCAATATCTAACTTTTGGGCAATTGTAGAAATGACTAATTGCTCGTTGGATTTGAGGACTTTCTTAATATTCGCTGCCATCAGATCTTTGGTCAGTTCTACACCGTTTCGTTTTTGCTGAATTCCTAACGGCTTGCACAGCTTTCTTAGTTGTACTTTGGTGAGTCCGTTGATTACCGTAAGTGCCTGTTCATACGATGAGGGCGTTACAGTAGGGGGAGCCTGCACTGGTTCTAATACCACTGCTACTGGATTGTTGATTACTGGCACGTTTTCCACTTCATGAGCTGGTTCATGAGCTGGTTCATGAGCTGGTGCCAGGGCTTCTACTGATTCTTCTAGCGTCGAAATAGCTTCATCGGTTTCCACTACTGTTGTTGTGTCGATAGAGATGAGAGCGCAAGGGCGTGGAAGCTGGCAGCACAGAAAGCAGAAAACAACCGCGAACAGAAAGGCAGGTAAGAAGATTTCGTTGATTGTGTTAATATCCATAGCTGGCGTGTTGCGATGTATTTTTCATAACTTTTCAAGCGCTAGCTCTCTTGTTTTTAACTTGCATCATAAATAGCAATCTTCATGCGTCATAACACAAAAAAAAATGAGCGAGAACCCCCGCTCAACCCCAATTAACTTAGCTCAGTCCGTTTCTGAAAGTCGTAATTCTTCATGTCAATGCGTATCGGTTTTATCAACCAGAATTCAACTGCAACAGTGTTCTATGAAAACCTCGTGTCCTGGTAACAGGACATAACGTATTTTGACTTTATTCAACACGTTGTTAAAACCCAGTCGGCTGTATTTTAACAACAGCACTACCCTCAGCAGATAAGGCATTCTCTCTTGATAGAGAATGCCTTAACT
>JBFLZA010001022.1:0-2202 GCA_040756535.1 Cyanobacteriota bacterium | reverse complement strand
CGCAGTAAATTCTTCACTCACATCAACAGCGATAATCTTGCCATTAGCCGGTAGTGCCAAAGCTACAGAAAGTGAGCTATAACCTGTAAATACTCCAACTTCCAGGGTTTTCTTAGCCCCAATAAGCTGCACCAAAAGTCTCATAAACTGCCCTTGTTCTGGTGAAATCTGCATTCCACTCCGGGGATGGCTAGCGGTTTCTTGGCGCAACTTCAAAAGAATCTCCGGTTCTCGCAGCGAAACGGATAAAAGATAATTATAGAGTTGGTTATCAAGACCTATAGACTGTTTTGGCATGGTAGATAAGAAAACTCGAAGAATCTACAGTTATAATATCGCCCAAGAGTAGTTTTTTAGGAATTCCAATTGAGCTTAGGAATCAGAATTAAATAACATACAATTTATGTCCGACAGCTTACCTCATCCTCAATCCCTCCCCTTTACAAGCTACGGTGTACACACAAGTCGAAGTAAACTACTAGGGGAAGAGATTTGAGGGTGCAAGAGAGAGTGGAAAATCCAATAAGAATTCATGCTCAACGCTGGAAAGGAAAAGCATTTGGCGACCCAAGGTTGATAAAAAGGGGGCAGCATTGTACTCAGCAATGGGAAAACATCAATCAGTCAGCATTCGTCAAATAAGCAGAAATAGAGCCGAACAAGTGGCATACTACCGCTTTTTGGAAAATCAGAACGTGACAGTAGGGGAATTAGTCCAAAGCCTGTCAGACCACTGCATGTTACAGGTAGAAGGAAAGCATGTATTAGCAATAAGTGATACTAGCGAAATTAACTTGCAGTCTCATGTAGGCAGGTTGAAAGCAGAGAATCTAGGTGTAGTCGGAAACAATACAGATGTGGGATTTTATATTCATCCCACTCTAATATTGGATGCAGAAAATGGATTTCCTTTGGGGATAAGCACAGTACAACTGTGGACTAGAGATATCAACCATGCCGATAAGCATGAGCGAAAGTACCAGAAATTGCCGATAGAACAGAAAGAGTCATATAAGTGGCTACGTTCGGCAACTGATACTCAAAGATGTTTGAGTATTGGGTCAGCCAAAGTAGTGACTCATATCGCCGACCGAGAAAGCGATTTGTATGAGGAATTTGCCACTGTACCAAATCGAGACAATCATGTATTGGTAAGAGCGCGCATTGACCGTCGGCTTGTAGGAAAAACTCAATCGCTTTATACGTATTTAAACCAACAACCTAGCGAGGGAACTTATACCGTCAATGTCCCAGCAGATTCACGTATTGGTAGAACCGCAAGGGAGGCATTATTAATTGTTCGCCGTGCGGTGGTGAGAATTCAACGTCCAGATAAATTGAATGGGCAAGACTATCCTGCCAGTGTGACGCTTTACGCGGTGGAAGCTGTTGAAGTCAACCCACCTTTGGGTCAAGAACCAATTCATTGGCGATTGTTGACCACTCACCAAGTCATTTGTTTAGAACAAGCACTGTGTGTAATTAAATGGTACACATGGCGATGGCGAATTGAACAACTGTTTGCCACCCTCAAAACCGCCGGATTAAATCTTGAAGCTACCCAGTTAGAGTCAATTGCAGCTATCCAGCGATTGACTGTATTAGCTTTGTCTGTGGCCGTGCGTATTTTACAACTGATTCAGGGAAGGGATAATCCTGATTTACCTGCAACTGTTGCTTTTTCTTATGAACAACAGCAATGCTTATCTACTCTTGCACCTACTTTACAGGGCAAAACTCAACTTCAACAAAATCCCTATCCTCCTCAAAGTCTTGCTTGGGCTACTTGGATTATTGCTCGACTTGGTGGTTGGTCTGGTTACAAATCTCAAAAACCTCCAGGAATTACTACTTTGATTCGTGGGCTTGAGCAGTTTGAATCCACCTTTTTTGGCTGGAAACTCGCTCTGGGTCAACTTGTGTGTACACCGTAGCCTCGCTTACGGGGAGAAAGTTGTAGGTGGGGTTCTTGTACCTCACAAGGTCCGAAAATTGCAATATTACACCGACTTTACAGTGGGATGATTTGCCTTATTTATCTAAAATACAATCCTCATACTCAAATCCAACCACTTTGACTGAGTAACCGGTGCACTGCTAGAAATATAGTCAACACCCGTCTCTGCCACATCGCGAATCGTCTCTAAAGTTACATTCCCTGAAGCCTCAATTTTCACGTGGCTATCCTGCTGGCGAATCAAC
>JBFLZA010001021.1:0-2203 GCA_040756535.1 Cyanobacteriota bacterium | reverse complement strand
CTTCTTTTACATCTGGAGAGCAGTAGAGCTGTTGCTCCACAGGCAGGGGAAAACAGTAATACTCCAACTTTTAAACCGATATGCACCAGGGAATGGTGATTTTCAATGAATAACAAAACCAAAATCGTCAAAGAAACCTTTGGAAATCCTGACCAAGATGGCTACTACAGTGGGGCTTATATCTTCTGTGACGGCACAGCAGAGTGGGTCTGTGGGTACCAAGCCCCTCCTGGCGAGATCAACGGTAGGGAAGAATACTATAACGTAATGCCAGCGACCCCTCAACAAGTCTATGCCAAATATGGAAAATGTGAAGAACCCCTGGCTACTACGTTGAGCCAAGGGGTGGAGACGAACAGTTCTCAAGGGTAACTCTTGTCTACCGCATGAGATGAAGACAGGCACGAACTTACGAACATTTCCCTAATTTGTACTATGTTCAAACTCTCTGTTCCAGGGTGCTTGTGGAAAGGACAGCCTGCATTCATTGGCGGTAAGGGACACACAACTGTTTACAGGAATCTCCATGTCAAAACGGACTTCCCTAGCCGGAGTAAGCCTCGTCTGTGTGTCCTCCACAATTAGAGTTCCTGTAGCTGGGAGGTGGGATGGTAAGTGGCAGCTAATACGAAGTTGCGTTCAAATATAGTAGTTAAGACAGACACCCAGACACTCCAGAAAATGAATGTGCTACGTATGAATGCATCTTGGTATAAGATAAAACGCTTAAGTTTTGGGATGTTGCAACGGGTGAGTGGATCACAACGCTGAGGAGCGATTGCTTATACGCGGGTATGAACATCCCTGGTGTGACTCGATTAACTCCAGCGCACAAGGCAACCTTGCGGGAGTTAGGGGCAGTGGCAGGTTAACGAGAAGTTTGTTACTAGAATATTCCAAAACAGTAGAACTAATGCCAGCCTGGGATTAACTTGACCCTACCTGACGACCTCAGCCTAAATCCGCTTTCAAATAAATGCATACAATCTCTAGAATAGAATGCGCCATAACATTTTCTAGGGACTTTGCAAATAAGCTTCATGACAATCAAGAAAATTCTTTCTTATGTGTTTTTGGTCTTTATACCCATTTCAATTGGGGCTGAATTTTTTGAGTGGGGTACGCTCACCATCTTCATCACCTCAGGTCTAGCGATTGTACCCTTGGCAGTGTGGTTAAGTACTGCTACTGAGGAAGTTGCGATCGCAACCGGCCCTTCTGTGGGTGCGGTGTTAAATGCACTCTTTGGAAATGCTACCGATCTAATTATTACTTTGATTGCCCTAAAAGAGGGATTGGTTGACATTGTTAAAGCCAGTATTACTGGAGCAATTATCAGTAATCTGCTATTAGCGATGGGACTTGCCGTGTTTTTAGGGGGGCTACGTTATAAGGAACAGGAATTTCAGCCTATAGTAGCACGAGTCAATGGTTCTGCCATGACATTAGCAGTGATTGCACTTAGTTTGCCCACGATGGTGATCTACACCTCAAATGGGGTTGCACCTGCTGCAATTCGCAATCTTTCAATCACAGTAGCGGTAGTACTAATTATATTTTATGGGCTTACACTGATATTTTCCTTAAAAACTCATACCTATCTTTATGAGGTGGGATTAGTCAGTTTAGAGCCAGAAATATCGAAAGGTTCTGGAGATGAATCAACAGCTCACAAACCTAATATATGGCTCTGGATAGCGGTTTTAATCGCATCTACTGGGACAATTGCCTTTGAATCAGAAATTTTTGTAGGAGTGGTGGAAGAAGCCACAAAGGGCCTAGGGCTAACTTCTTTGTTTACAGGTGTTATTCTTGTTCCCTTAATTGCCAGTGCAGCAGAATATGTGACGACAGTTAGCTTAGCCCTCAAAAATAATATGGATTTGTCGGTTTCTGTGGCTATGGGGTCGAGTCTCTTAGTTGCTTTGCTGGTGGCTCCGATTTTAGTTCTAGTGGGAATTGCCATTGGTCAACCGATGGATTTAAACTTTAATCCATTTGAGGTAGTGGCTGTAGCGATCGCAGTAGTAGTCACCAATTTCATTAGCCTCGATGGACGCTCTAACTGGTTAGAGGGAGGACTGCTCATAGCAACGTACATCATTCTCGGAGCAGCTTTTTACTTTCATCCTCCTGTTTGATAAGCTGTTACGCATCTAAGAAAGCCTGTTGAGACCGCAGGGGAGCGGGGGGGTAGGGGGGC
>JBFLZA010001020.1:0-2206 GCA_040756535.1 Cyanobacteriota bacterium | reverse complement strand
ATGGCAGAAATTGAAGCCTTTGTGGAGAGCTTGTGGGAACTTGACGACGATGAGCTAGAAGCTCAGATTGGATCTCGCGCTCAAGCTATCGGGGATGATATGGCTGGACGTGGAACAAAAGGAGCATCCGCTGACCCAGCTTCATTGGACTCTATTGACTTAGACGTTGCGGCTAGAGCACCAATCACCAATCGATCCGAGAGTTCTAGAAACTGGTCGGCGGCTGTTTGATCGCATCAATCCAATCGCCTACGAGCTTTTGTGTAAACCTCTTGGCGGTGAAGATCCAGAAACCCAAAAGATCTTGGATGAAACTATCAGTCAGAATTACACCAAAGCTGCTGGTATGTTAGCTCCTGTTCTAATCTCTGGACTTGGACTCGCTCCTGCCGTTGCTACTCTTCTTGCTACATTGATTATCAAAAAGATTGCCAAAATGGGGTCTGGTGCAATTTGTGAGACTTGGGAGAAAAGCTTACCCAAGTCTGCTAGCTGAGTTACGAACAGCAATCAGCAATAAAAATTTTACGCGAAGGCGATCGCAGAAGTGGGGGAAAAGTAACGAAGCTATTATGAAGTGCTAAATTCTCTCAAATCCTTACCGTGAAATTCTTTCAACTTTCACTTTTCTTAACAGGAATTTTTAGTCATTCAGCGAATCACTTTGTCTAATTTACATCAAATTAGGTAAAGTCCGATCACCTTCTACCGAAGAGTCTACGTCTACCGTCGCGATCTAGAACCTGATATCAAGTCCGGGAGCATACCCAGAATAAAATGGAAATGTCAACCTTCGCTAATCAGTTTCTACGCCTCCAATGCCAAAGCGTACTACTATCGAATCGCATTTATCGTTAATTGAGCTAGAACAACGTTATACCAATTTAAATAGAATTCAGGGCAGATATAGCATCCAGAATGAAGGAATACCCAGTGATGGAAGCAATCACTTGAGGGGTTAACTGGGCTAAAAGTTGATCGACTTTGGTTTGTAGTTGAGCCAGGGTCTGGAATGACGCCCACTTGAGATCCGCCAAGAGATGTTCCCACAACCGTTCAATGGGATTTAACTCTGGACAGTAGGGCGGTTGAAACAACAAAATTACATTTTCAGGGACAAGCAAATTTTTGCTGTTGTGAAAGCGCCCGTTATCAACTTGGATAACGTTGAGGCTATCTGGATACGCGCGGGAAAACTCATCTAAGAAGCGTTGATAGCATTCGGTATCCACATGAGAAAATTGTAGAAACAAGGATTCGCCTGTCGCCGGTTCCACAGCACCGTAGAGCCATAACGCTTTGAATAACCAAAGACAATTGCCCAATGGGTTTAACGCCACAGGCTGTAATCAACCGTCCGATGACGCTCTTGAGTCCCAAGCGGGTCTCATCTTGAGCAAAGTAGCGAATCTGTCGCTGATCTTGTCGCACTTGGCGAGCATACAGACTCAACAAGGAGAGGTCCTCTGCAAGGTTTGCTTAAAGGCAGCTCGCTGCTCACTGTTTTGTTTGTAATTTTGAGGACGAACGGCCTTGAGCTTTGCTTTGAACCGATAACGAGTCATCTGGTAAACCGTATGGTAGTGTGCTTCTACCCCTAAGGCTTCGGCTAACCACTGTTGTACTGCTCCATAGCTGGCGAATCCATTGCTCTGTTGTAAGCGCTTTGCCAAAGCATCTTCTGCCCATTGTGGAATCACTCGCACTCCCCCAGGTGATTTCTTGATTTCTAACATCGCTTCCAATCCCCCGTCTCGGTACATCGATAACCAGGTTTGTAGCGTGTTTCGATGTTTTCCAACTGCTTTGGCAATCGCGCTGATGCTCGGGGCATTGTCTTGTTTGAGCCAGTAGAGCACTTGCAATCGTTCTTTGTCCCTTGGCCCTTTCGCTTGACGCAACCGTTCTGCCAGCTCATCCAAGCTTTCCTTCACTTCTATTGAAGTTACACCAACCATTCGTAGAAATCGCTAAACAACTTCTGTGAGTCTAACTCATCTGCCTTTTACTCTATTTAAATTGGTATTACCCTCAAGCCAAAGACCCTGTGGAAAGAAGCCATTACCGAATTATCTGGTGATTAGCTTGCGGTCGCCGAACTGAAGAAGTGGCACAAATCACGGGTTATAGTCGCAGTTGGATTTACGAATTAGTTTGGGGATATAACCGCATCGGTCCGCAATCCCTAGGAGATAAAAGACATGAA
>JBFLZA010001019.1:0-2209 GCA_040756535.1 Cyanobacteriota bacterium | reverse complement strand
CTAAATGTTAATTTAGGGGGAGTTTACCCCCATAAAATTAACCTGGGGGAGTCCATGTATCCCAACGCCAAATTAAAATTATGGCGTGGGTCTTATAGCTCCCCCAGACCCCCTCAAAAGATAAATACTGATGCAGATTGTCAATCTAATCCACTTGAGCATTCAACTCCCAACCCAGCAAACTGGCAACTCCACCAGAGAACAGAGCTGGATTGAATGAATTAGCAATAACTCCTGCCACTTGATATCGTTGGAAAAGTTGCGAATCAAGCCATTTTGCTCTAGCCGTCAGTAACACAACAGGAATCTTCTGAGTGGTTGGTTGCGCTCTGAGTTGTTCGAGAAACCTCAACCCACCCATTCCGGTCATGGAAAGCTCTAAAATAATGGCATCAGGTTGATGGAGTGCTGCTTGCTGTAATCCTTCTAAGGTTGAACCCGCAGTCAGCACGTTCCACCCCCCCAAATCGCTCAAACAGGCTTGCAAAACCTCTAGTAGATTTGGTTCAGTGTAAATCAGCAAAATTGTTTTGGTGGTCATAGCCACCGCCTGTAAAACATTCATCCAGCTCTCTTCGTATGCAAGGGCTTGTAGTTGCGTAAGAGAAGGCTAAATGTCAACAGTAAAAAATTGGTAAAGATTTACATTTCTTTACAAAGAGTAATAATTACTCATTCCAACCCAGAAGTTCTGCGATCTCTTCAGTGAGAGTTGTGGGTTCTATAGGTTTGGCAATCACCCCAGCAACACCCATCTGAGCAAAGCGAGCGCGATCGCTAGGTAATACTTTTGCGGTGAGGAGAATCACTGGAATCGATCGCGTCATCGGGTTGGACTGAAGTCGCTCATACACCTCATACCCATCCATCCCTGGCATTGACACATCTAGCACAATGGCATCAAAGCGTTCCTTCTGTACGAGCTGCAAACATTCCGCTCCCGATCCAGCAGCTAGGGTTTCCCATCCCCCCAAATCTTCCAAACACGCCTGCACGAGTTCTCGGAGAAATTCTTCGTCATCTACAACTAGAATCTGTGGAACTTTCATAGCACTTCCTCCGGTGGTAGGGGTAGGGTAAAGAAAAAGGTGCTGCCTGTGCCCAGAGTGCTTTGGGCCCAGATTTGTCCACCATGCCGCTCAATAATACTACGACAAATTGCCAACCCTAACCCGGTTCCTCCTTTTTGGCGGGCATCGGAGGCATCGACTTGCTGAAATCGCCCAAAGATTGCGTCTAGCTTATCTGGGGGAATACCCCTTCCCTGATCGCTAACCTGGAACAGCACAAAATCCGTCTGACACTCGGCACTCAGGGTAATCGTGGAATGGGCAGGCGAGAATTTGATGGCATTGCTTAACAGATTGGTCAGGGTTTGAATGATAGCATCCGCCGCCGCCCAGACTTGTGCATCAGTGGGGTTAATAGTCAGGGTAAGTTGTTGAGGAATAGCAAGGGGTTGAACCCCGTCCACTGCCTGTTGCATCAAGTCCGCCGCTTGACAACGGGTTTTCTCCAAAACAGCTTGCCCTGACTCTAACCGTTCCAAATCTAAAATGTCGTTGACCAGATTTACTAAACGATTGGTATCAATGAGAGCAATCTCCAGCATCCGTTTAAATTTGTCCGGTTTCTTATCGTAAATCCCTGTTTTTAATAACCCCAGAGAGAGTTGAATGGCAGTCAAAGGTGTACGAAGTTCATGGCTGACAATGCCAATAAACTCATTCTTTATCTGTTCAATCTTGTGCCGTTCGGTGATGTCTTCCCCAATACTGATGGTTCCAATAATGTTGCCATCTAAATCTTGCAATAACGTGTTGTTCCAGGCAATCAACCGTTCCTCACCCGATTTCGTCAGAATGAAATTCTGATAATAGGGATGAAAATTGTGTGCCAAGACTTCCGCGAATACCGTTTTAACCTCCTGTTGGCAGGAGAGGGGCAAAAAGTTTTCAACCCAGTTTTTGCCTAACACGTCTTGCTCAGAGTACCTGGTGAGGCTCAAGAAGAAAGAATTGACATAGTTGACACTTCCCCTGTGATCAAGCCCGACAACGATCAGTTGTACGTTATCGAGCAGCGATCGCCAGCGCCGTTCAGCTTCTCGTAAGACGGCTTCTGCTTGCTTGCGCTCGGTAATATCTTCCGCCATGCCTGCAATCCGAACCAGGGCCCCTGCTTCATTTTTGATCGGGAAAGCGCGATC
>JBFLZA010001018.1:0-2211 GCA_040756535.1 Cyanobacteriota bacterium | reverse complement strand
CGTTCCCCGTTCCCCGTTCCCTGAGCGAATTGTGAATTTAGGGTTAATTAAGCGGCTCAACATTAAAGATTTGGATAAGTAAATCCTTCTGTGTGTAACATAGCGGTACAATTTATGCATGTCCGGGAAGGCCGCTAACCCTATTGGTCAACACAGCAATGAACCTGATTTGAGATGAGATGAGGAAGAGTTTAGGTCAGCCGATCATTTTTCAGCACCTATCACTTTATCCCAAGCCAAGAGAATTTATTGTTTAAAGATTATCACGCCCTTAGTAGGCGAAACAGTAGCCCCTCCTGGTCTTTACATGCAGGGGATAAAAATCATGTCACTCACAAGGTAAAGGGAGATGAGGTGAAGGAATAATCCTACAGAGTTCTTGCATAAAAAGTAAGGAAAACAGTGAGATCTATAACAGCGATGTAGGAGAAGTGGGCTGATTTAAATGTTTTATTCTGTGGTATCTTGTACTGTTTCGCAACTCTTAAGTGTAAGACATGAAATCAGTCCTCATCTTACCCATTGGGGTGACGACCTCCCCCAGTACTAATGGCTCAGCTCTGTGATAAATTCCCCTAATAGAGGGAAGTATAAGAGTAGTTCTTTCCTTTACTTTAGATCCTGAAAGGTATATGACGAACGGAGTATTCACCATGCCTACTTTCCATCTCTCTGAAACATCTGAGCAGAAAAAACCGCTCAAGATGCCAATCCTAAGTTCAGGAAGTTCGGGTAGCACTGTCAGAGTATTACAGCAGTTACTCAATTTTAAAGGATTCAGTCTTGAGGTTGATGGTGAATTCAATTTAGCAACTCAAGATTCCGTAAAAGAATTTCAACAATTGAACGGTTTGGTTGCTGATGGAATTGTTGATGCAAAGACTTGGTACTATTTGAGTGCCGGATTGCTACCTGTTGACTGTTAAAGCTCCACCTCCTAACGTGGGCTGAACTCAGCCCTGTTTGGTTCGCTTTGTTGCTGGCGTACTTTAACAACATGAGGAGCATCTGTTACTTCACAACTGATGCCTGCTCTGAATGGCTCCGTTGCTCTAACGGCGGCAATTACAGAACGCATCGTCAAACAAGAAGAGTTCTATTAGATAGATGACATCGAATCAGTACAATTACTCACCGTTGAGATTCATAAATTTATAAAACACTGGCTTAACCGCAACTCCATCAGCAAAAGCTCACAGACAATACAAATTAAACTTCTGTTAAAGGCTAGAACCAAAAGATTAGGGTTGCTGTAAGCTTTTGGTAATGTTGATTACAAAGTACGAGTCGCTGAAGCTGGTTAGCAATAAAATGCTCTAACTTCCCAAGTTGAGTGCAAACCGTATTAATACCTAGTGATAAAAAACAAGTAGCTATCTAGTCAAAGCGGATTCGATCGCACACTCGCTGGAAGTTGGCGAGACAATTGACATTGTCCTGAGTGTGATGTGTGAGGGTTGTTCAGCTGATTCAATGAAGCGGCTCTAGGTGGGTTCCTTAGTAAGGACAGCAGTTAACCTTAGCCAAGAACTTTCCAATGCCAAGCCGCATAGCTAGTAAAAATTTTGGAGAACAAAGATTATGAAAACGCAAGACCTTTTGCATCGATATGCTGCTAGAGAGTGGGATTTTCAGGAAGTGTCTCTGGCGGGGGCTGCTCTTAGTGGAGTGAACTTGAGTCGGGCTGATTTGAGTCGGGCTGATTTGAGCCGGACTGATTTGAGTCGGGCTGATTTAAGCGGCATTTGTTTGAATCAAGCCAATTTGACCAATGCTGACTTGAGTGGTGCTGACTTGACGGGAGCCAATTTAACACAGGCTAATTTTATTGGTACTGATTTAATTGGAGCAAACTTGAGTGGTGCAGACCTCACGGGGGCAGACCTGCGTTGCTCTAACCTTCACAACGCGAATTTAACTGGGGCGAACCTTACGGACGCTGAACTGAGTAGTGCAGACCTGAGTGGAGCTTGCCTCAAAGATGCTATTCTCAATGGGGTTTCCTTGATGGGTGCTGATTGCATTGGTGCTGATCTCACTGGAACTGCTTCGGTTGAAGGGACACTGAATGAGACAGCCCAACCGAGTGGTGTATCTCACCAATGGGTGAGCTGGAACGGAACAGATTCAACAGTCGAATAGTTTTATCAGCTACGAAGTGTGGAATATGAAAACAACCTCAGCCTTCGGCTGGGTTTTTTTTTGTGTACC
>JBFLZA010001017.1:0-2219 GCA_040756535.1 Cyanobacteriota bacterium | reverse complement strand
TCATCAAAGGTAAATTTGACCAATTCAAGCGCGATATTCCCTTCTCAGCGTGGGTGCAAGCCTTACAAAATCTGATGCGGCAATTGCTCACTGAAAGCACGGATAAGGTACAGCAGTGGAAAGCCAAGATCCTGGCAGCTTTGGGGGAAAATGGTCAAATTATTACTGATGTCATCCCAGAATTAGAGCTTGTCATTGGCAAACAACCGCCCGTGCCCGAATTAGAGGGGAGTGCAGCCCAAAAACGCTTCAATCGCCTCTTTGGAAAATTTATCCGAGTGTTCGCAACAAAAGAGCATCCCTTGGTTATTTTCCTAGATGACTTGCAGTGGGCAGACTCCGCTTCTCTCAAGCTGATGCAATGGCTGATGAGTGAAGGAAATACCCGCTATCTGCTGCTAATCGGCGCTTATCGAGATAACGAAATCTCTGGCGCACATCCTCTGATGCTGACGTTAAATGAGATTCGTAACGCTCATCATGACAGGCAACAAGCCGGCCCTATCATCAATCAAATTACCCTAGCCCCTCTAGACCAGTCATCCCTCAATCGCCTCATTGCCGATACCCTGAGTTGTCCGCCCCAAAGGGCAGAGCCTTTGTCAGAACTGGTTTTCACCAAAACTAACGGGAACCCCTTCTTTACCAATCAATTCCTTAAATCTCTGCATGAAGATGGATTAATCACGTTTGACCCTCCTCAATCCTCCCTGACTAAGGGGGGGTGGCAGTGCGATATTGCTAAGGTGAGGACGCTAGTTACCAACAATGATGTCGTCGAGTTTATGGCTCTTCAGTTGCAGAAGTTGCCTATTAATACTCAAACGGTGTTGCAACTAGCCGCTTGTATTGGTAACTCATTTGATTTAGCAACGCTCTCGATTGTCTATGAAAAATCCCAAGCAGAAACGGCAAATGACTTGTGGAGAGCTTTGCAAGAAGGCGTCATTATGCCTGTCAGCGAAGTTTACAAGTTTTTTCAGGATGCTGAATCCGTTGGGCCTGGACAAGCCTCAGAATTATCGGTTTCCTACAAGTTTTTGCATGACCGAGTACAGCAAGCTGCTTATTTTCTGATTCCAGAAGACCAGAAACAGTCAACTCACCTGAAAATTGGGCGACTGCTACTGAGTAATACTCCCGAAAAGAAACGGGAAGAGAAGATTTTTGATATTGTTAACCCGTTGAATTATGGGGTGGAATTAATCACCCAGCCAATAGAGCGAGATAAATTAGCAAAGCTCAATTTAATTGCTGGACGTAAAGCGAAAGCTGCAACGGCTTATGCGGCTGCTCTGAGGTATTTAACAGTAGGGCTAGAATTATTGGCAGTAACCCATAGCTGGCAAAATCAGTATGAACTGACCTTAGCATTGTATGGGGAAGCAGTGGAGACGGCTTTCCTGAACGGTGACTTTGAGCAGATGAATTCCTGGGCTGAGGTTGTGCAAAACCATGCCAAAACATTGCTAGATAAAGTGAAAGTCTATGAAGTCCTCATTCAAGCAAATGTAGCGCAGAATAAGCTCAAAGAAGCGGTGAATACAGCGCTACAAGTTTTAAAGCCCTTGGGGGTGGAGTTTCCCGAACAACCCAGTCAGTTAGATATTCAGCAAGGACTGGAGGAAACGGCATCAATTTTGAGTGGAAGGCGAATTGAAGATTTAATCGACCTTCCTCTGATGACGCAACCCTATCAACTGGCAGCAATGCGAATTCTGTCTACTGTATGGGCTGCTGCTTATCAAGTTGTTCCTGAATTGATGCTGCTGATTGTGTTTAAATTGGTTAACCTGTCGCTCAAACATGGCAATGCTCCAGTGTCGGCTTATGCTTATACCAATTACGGGTTAATTCTGTGCGGCGTTGTGGGAGATATTGATTCTGGCTATCAGTTCGGTCAATTGGCTTTAAGCGTTTTAGAGCGACTTGATGCTAAAGAACTCAAAGCGAAGATATTTGCCGTCGTTAATGCCACGATACAGCATTGGAAACAACATCTCAGGTCAACGTTAAAACCCTTACTGGATGCCTATCAAAGTGGAGTAGAAACGGGAGATTTAGAATTTGCCAGTCATGGTGCATACCTATACGGCTTCCACTCCTACTTTAGTGGTAAGCCACTGGCAACACTTGAACCAGAGATGGCAATTTATAGTGAGGCTCTAAGCCAACTCAAGCAAGAAACTAATCTGAATTACCATAAAATTTATCGACAG
>JBFLZA010001016.1:0-2224 GCA_040756535.1 Cyanobacteriota bacterium | reverse complement strand
CCAACCCGTTCAGCTAGGCAAGATTCAGACTCGTCCAGGTTTTCTCACCCACAATCCCATCTGCCTCAATATTTTTAAACTTTTGAAAAGCAATGACAGCAGCTTTCGTAGCAGGGCCAAAATCACCATCTGCTGAGCCTGTATTAAATCCTAGCTGTTGTAAGCGCTGCTGGAGTTGTTTCACTTGAGTGCCAGTAGCTCCTTCCTTTAATGGGAGAAAGGAGGTTGCGGGATTATCGCGCCACCGTTTGGAAAACTCATCCAAAACTGTTTTTGGAATCTGTCCTTGTAGCCAGCTAATTGCTTGATTTTGATGAGGTAATCCTCGATACATCAGGTACGTTTCCAGCAAATCGATCGCGGGAGATGGTGTTGCTTTCGGGGTTGGAGTACTCATCAGCACCTTCCACGTTGCTGGACCAACCACACCATCTGGATCTAACCCCTGATACTTCTGAAAGGAAATGACCGCTTGAACTGTGCCAGTACCAAAAAAGCTGTCAATGGGACCGGGGTTAAAGCCTAAAACTTTGAGGCGTTCCTGTAGTTCTTTAACTTTCGCTCCTGTAGAGCCTTCCCTCAGATACTCATCAACTGGCAAGCTGAGTTGTTTACGCACCTCTTGACGCAATCGGGGCAATTGACTATATAACCAATTACCGGGGCATTTCGTTGGCGTAAAGTCGCGATGTCCTTTGATGTTATCTGGGTCAATTTTGCAAGTCGAGCAGATAGAAACGCACAAATCTACCAAACTATCCCACTGCTTGGCATTCATCTGGTAGGTCATGAAGTTGCCTTCATTTTCAATCCCTGGTGACTCGTTGCCTTTAGCACTGCCAGAGTGAGCCGAACGAACGCACCGCCCTTGCTTAATGGCATCTAAAGTTCCTTGTCTGCCCTCCAGCAAGACTCCGCCAGTTGTGTTTAAAAAGTTATGACCGGAATCGTTCCAGCCAAATTCATTCATGTGAGCTCTTTGAATACTTCTTGCCAATTCTTTGGCACCCGCCGACGTTCCTCTCGATAAATCTTTGGGAGGATTGGGAGTATCGGTATGGTGAATGACGATGTATTGCGGTCTGGTTTGCTCTGGCCACTGTTTTGGGGGTCTGGCACCCCATTCTTTGGCGGAAATGACACTGGCAGTGAAAGGCATCCTTACCTCTTCTTTCTTTTCTATTGATGCGGATGATTTCAGTGATAAGCAAAAGTTCCCCCTTATAGAGGGAACTTCTGTTGATTGTAATGCAGTGACAATCGTTGATTAATCGTGAGGGGAAAAGTATACGAGGCATATTTTCCCCCTCTTCTCAATGCCAAGCGTTCGTACTTGGTGAGACGCTTATCGGTTACTTAACAGGGGGTCTATTTATCCTTGAAGGAGTTTAGCCATTCCCGAACTTGAGCGGCGGCAATATCGCGAGACCCCAAACCAAAGGCAAGAGCGATCGCAACCGCAATGGCACCCAACAGCAGACCAAAGGCTAGGTTAACAATATCACTGGCAATGCCCATTTGTTGCAGTGCCATGGCTGAAACCAAGCCAATAATCGCAATTCGAGCCGTCTGTCCCAGAATTCTAGATTGGCGAGAGCCGGAACTGGTAATCAAGCTAAAGGCAAGATTCGCCAACCACAGACCAATGGCAAATACTACTAACCCAGCCAGAATCCGACCTGCGATGATCAGAATGCCCGTAACAATGACTGTTAAGGCTGCAATCTCCAAGACATTCGTTGCCGCCACAGTGGCAAACAGCAGGATGCCGACGAAGACGATAATTCCTATCAGTTCTGATGGTGTGCGAGTCGGAGGTTCAGGCTGGAATACGATCTCTCGTTCAGTCGAAGGAGTGGGTATTCCGTATTCTCTTGAGTCAATCGGTGGAGAAACGGGTCTCCGGACAGGGCGGGGTTCAGGTACACCTATCCACTGAAAAACATTGTTAAAGCCAATGCTCGTCAGGATATTGGTGACTAGATCGCGAACAAACTGTCCCAATACATAGGCAATGAGCAAAATCAAGGCCGCTGTAAAGATTTTGGGGATAGCGGCAAGAATCTGGTTTAACATCGCGATCGCAGGCGCTGAGATCGCCTCAATCTGTAACTGATTGAGGGCAGCGATCGCTGTAGGGATCAAAATCAGAACGTAGACAACCGTTCCAATAATCCAAGAGAGCGACTGACTCTCCGTAGTCGCCCGCAGTCCAAACCGAGTC
>JBFLZA010001015.1:0-2227 GCA_040756535.1 Cyanobacteriota bacterium | reverse complement strand
CAGCTCAAGCAACACCCCCAACTACAGGACAAACTCGGTGTTCAGGTAAGGGAAGCTTTGCAGCAGGCAGTTTATGGAACTCAAGAACGCAACCGTTTAGAAGGTAATACAGATCCAGTGTATGGAGTAGCATTTAGTCCTGATGGCACCCTAATTGCAACCGCAAATGGTGACAAGACAGTCAAGCTATGGCAAGCGGATGGACTTCTATTAAAGGTGTTAGTAGACCATACTAATGAGGTAAATGCTGTCGTGTTTAGTCACGATAGCAACATGATTGCCTCTGGAGGAAAAGATAGAACCGTCAAGATTTGGCGAGTCAAAGATGGTGCTTTGCTAAAAACATTTTCAGGACACGATGCTGAAGTAACAAGTATCAGTTTTAGCTTTGATGATAAGATACTTGCTTCTGCCAGCGAGGATAGAACTGTTAAGCTCTGGAGTGTTAATAGTGGAGTTCTTATCAAAACACTTCCATCCAATAACGGTGGAACTAGAGCAGTAAGCTTTAGTCAAGATGGCTGCTTAATAGCATCTGGTGGTTGGGATACACCACCTTGGCAGGGAAGAATCAGGCTCTGGAGTAATGAAACGAGTATTGATAGTTCAGAAATTAATACCTTCGATGTCGATACAGGGGTTTTAAGAAGTATCGACTTCAGTAAGGATGGTAAAACTGTTATTTGCTGTGGGGATGGTGGAACCGTAAAACTACTACAAGTTATCGATGGAGAAATTTTGATAGACATTAAAGCCCATGATAACTGGGTCATGGGCGCAAAAATTAGCCCTGATGGTCAAACAATTGCCTCTGTCAGCACTGACAAAACTGTGAAGCTCTGGAATATTGACGGTAGACTCATCAAAACTTTGAATGGTCATAATGATGCCGTTTACGGCTTAGCATTTAGCCCCGATGGTGAAACACTTGCTACTGCAAGTGCTGATAGAACGGTTAGGCTTTGGAATGTGCAGGGTCCTTCTCTAAGAAGCTTAGATGGAGTACAGGGAAGTGTTCATCTCGATGTATGTTTCAGCCCAGATGGAAAACTGTTAGCGTCTGCCAGTTATGATGTAACCCAGGAGGGATGGACTGTCAAACTCTGGAACTCAAATGGTGAATTTGTGAGAACCTTGGTGAGACATTATGACAGCATCCGAACAGTTAGTTTCAGCCCGGATAGCCAATTAGTTGCTTCTGCCAGTTGGGATGGAACGGTTAAGGTTTGTAGGATCGATGGTGAATTAGTTACAAATTTCACTGAACACGGTCAACCAATCCCTAATATAGTTTCCTACGATGATCGTTCAGCAGTAAATGGGGTAGGTTTTAGCTCCGATGGCAAAGTTTTAGCATCTGTAGGATATGACAGGCATATCAGGATCTGGAACTTAGCTGGTACTCAGCTAAAAGTCATACCCAATCCTCACCCGGATCAAAGTTATAGGATTGAATTTAGCCCTGATGGTAAGACTTTTGCAACAGCAAGTTGGGATAGAACAGTCAAACTTTGGAGTATTGAGGGTGAACTGCTGCAAACTTTAACAGGTCACAGCAACTGGCTCTATGGTCTCAGTTTTAGCGGAGATGGAAAACTGCTTGCTTCTGCAGGTTTAGACCGAGTAATCAGAATTTGGAGTACTGAGGGCAAGCTACTACAAACTTTAGAGGGACACCGAGATGGAATTTATGACCTTTGCTTTGAACCGAACGGTCAGGTGATTGCTTCTGCCAGTTTAGATGGAACAGTACGGCTTTGGAGTATTACAGGTTCCCTGCTTAAAACCATTACTGGTCATACCAATGGAGTGTACGGAGTAAGCTTTAGTCCGGATGCAAAAATGATCGCTTCTGCTAGTTGGGATGGCAGCATCAAGCTTTGGAGCACAGAAAGCGAGGACTTTGAAGGACTACTTCAATGCGGCTGCAAATGGTTAGGTGATTACTTGAGAAGCAATCCAAATGTGAGTGAGGCAGACCGTCATATCTGTTGCAATGGAGAGAACTTGCGAACTACGGTACTTCCTACATAAGCAATATTTTCAACAAACTAGAGGTAAATATTAATGAGTACAGAATATTTATTTGCTAACGGTGTTAATGGTGCGACAGGTGAGTACTTACTACCTCAACTGACTACTGCCGACATTGTTAAAATTGCCAAAGGTGAAAAAATTGATCCCCGTCACCTTGCACGTTTGAAAGCGCGTCATCAACGTGATACAG
>JBFLZA010001014.1:0-2230 GCA_040756535.1 Cyanobacteriota bacterium | reverse complement strand
TTTTTGATAAGCGGTGAAAACCGTAACGTTCGGTAAGTTTAATAAGGTATCTAGATGAAAGTCCATTGTTCTTTTTAGGGTAAAATGTAGCAATCACTACATTTTACCCCATGATGCCGCAAGACCCTGAATTTGTATCGTCAGTATTTTTGCGATCGATTGAGAGATAAATGAATACACTAGAGAAATCCGGTAATGAATATCAAGTTGGGGGAAGCCTGCCTGAATCTGCCTCTACCTATGTAGTGCGACAGGCTGACTCAGAACTCTATGAAGGCTTAAAGGCTGGAAAGTTCTGTTATGTACTCAACTCCCGACAGATGGGCAAGTCCAGCTTGCGGGTGCGAACAATGCAAAAGCTGCAAAAAGAAGGCTTTGCCTGTATTGCAATAGAGATGAGGGATCTTTGTACCTGTCAGGTAACACCTGACGAGTTCTATGGTGGTTTTGTCAGCCATCTGGCAAGTGAATTCTCTTTAGGAATTGACATTGGAGACTGGTGGGAAAAGCACAACTATATTACTCCTTATCTACGGTTAAGTAAGTTTGTCGAAAAAGAATTGTTAGAGAAGGTTACTAATAATACTGTTATATTTATCGATGAAATTGATAGTATCCTAAGCTTATAATTTAAAGACGATTTTTTTGCGTTTGTTTGCTCCTGCTATAACAAAGGTGCAGACAAGCCAAAATACAAGAATCTTACTTTTGCGTTACTGGGAGTAGCTACTCCAGCAGATTTGATTGAAGATAAAAACCACACGTCCTTTAATATTGATAGTCGAGCGATTGAACTGGCTGGATTTCAACTCGACCAAGCTACACCCTTAGAGAAAGGATTAGTTGGGGTAGTCAGCAGTCCTAAAGCAGTGCTGAAAGAAGTGTTGGCGTGGACGGGTGGACAGCCGTTTTTGACTCAATGGCTGTGCCAACTAATCGTCATGTGTCCTCAACCTATTCTTGATGATTGCGAGGCAGAGGGCGTTGCTTCGATAGTGCGATCGCAGATAATTGAGAATTGGCTAATGCAGGATAAACAAGAGCATTTGCAGACAATACGCCATCGAATACTCAAAGATGAGAAGCTTAGCTGTCGGTTGCTAGGACTGTATCAGCAAATTTTGGAATATGGAGAACTTGTAGCTGATGACAGTGCAGAACAAATGCTATTGCGGCTATCGGGATTGGTAGTTAAACAAGACGGTAAATTAAGAGTTTATAACCGCATTTACGAGTCTGTTTTTGACCTTCTTTGGGTAAAAGAGAAATTAGCAGATTTGCGTCCTTACCCTCAAGCAATAGCCGCCTGGTTAGATTCTAACTGTCAGGATGAATCACAGCTATTGCAAGGACAGGTATTGCAGGACGCGCGAGCCTGGGCATCTGATAAAAGTTTAAGCGATCTAGATTATCGTTTCTTAGCTACTTGTGAGGAATTGGACAAGCGAGAAGTGCAAAAAGCTTTAAAGGAAAAAGAAGAAGAGAGTCGGATATTAGCTGAGGCTAATGATAGCTTGGCTGAGGCTCAACACAAAACCGAGCGGACAACTAGAAGAGTGTCTAAGATGCTGTTTTATTCTCTGTTAGCGGCAATGGGGTTAGGGTTCCTAGCATTCACGGCGACTCAGACACTCCAAGAAACACAGGAAGCAACCAGAATAGAGAGTGAAGCCGCAAGTGCTTTGCAATTCTTATGGTATGACAAAGTAGAACACACAAACTCTATACTCTCAGCGATGCGTGCTGGGCAAGAATTACAAGCTAAGGTTAAGGGTGGTCGCCCTCTCCAAGAATATCCAACAACCACTCCTCTCTTAGCTTTGCAGAAAATTCTCTCCAATATTAACCAAATCTATCAGTTCTACTCAGTCAATGAGGTGAGGTTCAGCCCTGATGGGCAGCGCCTTGCCACAGGCGAAGGAGACGGTACAGTCCGAATCTGGAATTTATCAGGCAAGCAGTGGGCTGTGTTGAAAGGTCATCAAGACAGAGTTATTAGTATTAGTTTTAGCCCCGATGGGCAACGCATAGCTACAGTTGGTGAAGACAATACAGCGCGAATCTGGGATCTATCAGGAAGGCAACTAACCAAAATTAAGTTGGAGCAGGACAGAGTAAATATTAATACCGTGAGATTTAGCCCTGATGGGCAACATCTTGTCGGGATATAGCAATCCTATCTGAGTCTCAAATTCATGGTACCTTTGTACTAACCTCTTGATAGCTGGTT
>JBFLZA010001013.1:0-2230 GCA_040756535.1 Cyanobacteriota bacterium | reverse complement strand
GCTAAAGATTCACCTACAATGATGCCGTACCTTGACACATTCCCTTGTGGGCAACCTCCGATTGCAGCGGCGCGAGCGGGGGTTTAGTCTAGTCTTTCAATTACTTTCCCCAGTGAGTGGGAATTCTAGAGCTTTTCTCTTGAGTAACTCATAGAAAGCTCAAGTCTGTGCATCAACGAATACTGATTTTTCAACGGGTGATACGTTGGTAAATTGAACTTTCCCATCCCGACCTGGCCAACCCAATCCGATCACATTCGTGATAACAAACACCTCCCTAAGATGTTTCAGGGAGGTGTTGGGGTGAGCGGTGATAGGGTCACTACCAGTAATTTAGGCGGCTGATGTTGTTAAGTTCCGCCTAGACAAACGTGAAGTGAGAATTAGTATTAAAATCCATAGCGGTGATGGTCACATCTTGCAAAATAGCAATCGAGTCATTGGTGCCGTTGAAGAAAATTTTAGTATCTTGGGCAGAACTGCCAACCCCCCAGTTTCCTACTTTGAGTTCATATTGACTACTCGTGCCAGAAAATACGATGTAATCGTCTTGCCCATTCCAGTCTGTAATGATGGCATGACCAGCCCCTTGATAGGAGACTCCCCACCAACCACCGAGAACGAAAGTGTCAGAATTAGCTCCACCTGTTAAGGTGTCATTTTCATTACCGCTGTTTTGATAACCACCAACAAGGAGGTCATCACCATCACCACCATACAGTGCGTCGTTACCACCTTCGCCATACATTTTGTCGTTACCAGGCTCACCACCAACTCCCTCCTGGCTGACGGGGTTGCCAAGGATGTCGTTGCCCTCGCCACCATATAGCTCGTCGTCGTCGTAGGAACCATCCAGCCAGTCGTGACCATCCTGCCCGTAGATGAAGTCATTACCTTTCCAAGCAACCAGAACGTCATTTCCCGTACCAGTCTCCCAAGAGTTAGTAGTTTCTCCACCGTAGAGGTAGTCATTGCCTTCCCAGCCATCCAGGTAGTCGTCCCCTGTTCCGCCGTACATATTGTCTGTGTCCATATCGCCGTACAGGTGGTCGTTTCCTTCGCCGCCACGCAAGTAATCGATACTTCCATCACCAGTAAGGCGGGGGTCAGAATCTATTTGGAATAAATTACTTCCCCCACTATATAAAGTATCGTTGCCAATACCACCATACAAATAGTCAGTGCCGTCAGACCCTCTTAACTCATCATGGTCATCACCGCCATAGAGAGTATCTGAACCTGAACCACCATTAATAAAGTCGTTACCGACTTCTCCATCAGCCCAGTCATCGCCTGATGACAGGAAAAACTTATCATTACCTCCACCCGCATACGCTTTATCACTCTCTGATCCCGCGAACCACACCGCTTTATCCCCTCCTGGATCGTCAGCTGCGTCATACCACCGAAATCTATTAAAGGTTTTTCCTGTCTCTGGGTCGAATTTTGTTACTTTTTCTTCCTTTATTAGCATTTCTGTGTCTCCTTAATTGAATAGTTGGACTAGGGTTTAACCTGAGGACTCAGCTTCTTGACCCTCCTGTCTGTAACTCCACTCAAACAGCCAGAGTTTATGCAAAAAAGAATTAATTTGTGTAACAAATTCGGAAGTTGCTATCTCCTCTGCTAGTATCGGAAGTTGCCCCAGCTTGATAGCCAGCAGGGAAAATCGCTCATGCCCATACCAACCTCACTAGATTTACCAGGATTACGGCTCCTAACGCTCCCCTCAATAGCACGGGCTGACAACACCAAAAATGAGCTATCTGCTGTGCTTTGTTGGGATAATGCTTCTGCTGACTTGGACGCCTGAAACCACTGAGCAACCCATGAATGATGAAGTTGTGAGCGAACGGGCAGAGGCAAATTACATCAACCCATAACTGCTCATCCCCCAGGTTTTCATAATTCATGTGGTGGCAGTTGTAACGAGCTTTCTTGCCAACCTTGACCCAAGGAAACATCGCACAGCGGTAGTGAGAACGTTTTAGAAAACCTTTGTGCTTATCTCGCCACTCTGGGGAAACAATGTAGTTGCTGTAGTTCATTAGAAAGCGCCTAAATTGCAAGCTATCCCGTATTCAACTCGTGTAGTAATTGTGTTTAGACATCTCCGAAATAGAATCAAGCTCTGCCAAAATCCTGTAATATTAAGATTTAATTAAATAATTTTTCGAGATTAATGAATAACTTATTGGCATACATCGAGCAAAATCCACAAAATAGTAAA
>JBFLZA010001012.1:0-2234 GCA_040756535.1 Cyanobacteriota bacterium | reverse complement strand
CGCACAAACAGAGCATCCTCCACTCCCAATCAACCTCGTGAGACGATAGCCTGACAACAACCATATTGGGGAGCCGGCACTTGCAGAACACAAAGCCAAAAAGAAGCGCTTTACAGTCGAAATGTAGACGACGAGAAAAGGGGTGAACCCAACACCACTCTTCACAAGTCGCCACTGTAACTAGAGTATTAAGGGGCTTTTATCATGAACACCACCACCACCAACTCCTTACATCAATCTTCTTCCTCAACCGACAACGCTCAGGACAATATCACCCTAATAGACACAATCGCATTGAGTGAGCTACTCAAAGAAGAACTGACACTTCAGCTTGGTTCCTTGCCCAGCAACGCTCTAACGGTAATCAACCGCATCGTGGTAGAAGTCGCACGGATTTGTACCAAGAGTGACCGGATTCAAAATAGCGGTGAAATCCGCTCCTCACAGTTAACCTTGGCACGTCATCGTCTCTCTAAGTGTGTTGAGTACTATAAGTTGGGTTCTAAGCAAGGTCGTGTCGAACTGCATAGCAACCTGAGCGTGATGATATATCGCCAAGTGGCACCCTCTCAAGCCCAGTTAAGCTTTGCTGCTCGCCGCCTGTTAATTGAAGACTTCTTGCAAGACTTTTATGCCGATTCCCTGAAAGCCTTTAGGCGGGAGCAGCAGGTCGCTGACAACTACACCCCCCGTACCAAAATAGAATTAGCCGAATACATGGCGTTCACTCTTGCATACGCCAAACGACGGGTGATGACCGGTTACGGTGCTGTGCAATTACTGGTACTCAGAGCCAAAAGCTTTGCCAAACGCCAACCCACCGATACAGTCATGGACATTGAACAGGTGACAGAGTTTGCCAAAGGCGAAGAAGCACAGATGCAAAATCGCTCACCCATGATGCAGCAGGTGAGAGAGCGTCTGGTGGCTGAAACAAAAGACCCTCATGATGCAGTTCTGCGCGACCGCGTCGTGGGTGAGCTGGTAAAATATCTAGAAAATCAGGGTCACAAAGACTGTGCGGATTACTTAATCTTAAAGCTGCAAGACTTTGCCGCACCCGAAATCGACAACATCCTGGGTTTAACACCCCGCCAGCGTGATTATCTGCAACAGCGCTTTAAGTACCATGTGGAAAAATTTGCACGCACACAAGAATGGCAACTGGTACATCAATGGTTAGGCGCAGACTTGGATCAAAAACTGGGACTCTCATCTTCACAGTGGGATGCCTTTGTCGGTCAACTTGACCCCATGCAACAGCAGTTATTGGAACTCAAGCGGGCGAAAAAAAGCGATTTTGAGATTGTTAAAGCTCTGAAAATCACACCCAAACAGATACAAAAGCGCTGGACTCAACTGTTGGAGATAGCAAGTCTGGTTCGCAACAATGCAGTAGAGAGTTCCAATAAGAGCATTAACCACTCAATGGCTGCATAAGGAATTGATAAAATTGTCCTCCAGCACATCCACCTCTACTGGCTCTAAAACTTTCGGCTGCATTTGACGTAAATCATCCCACACGGCCTCAACATCAGTAAACCGGAAATATTCCGTCAAACTCCCAATTCGATAATTGAAATCTTTATAGCGATGCTTGAAGTACAGCTCTACATTTCCCCGGTGCTTCCAAACACCCTTAACTTGAATGTCCACCTGTTTATAGTGACCCGCTAAATCTCTGTACACTTCTACCACTCGTTCTTCTATTCTTCGCTTCGTCACACCGATTTTGTGCAAGAGTTTCCGACCCGCTTTGATTTCCAGAAAGTAGAGATTACTCTCCAGAATCCGTTTCAATTGACCGCGATAGATTCGTACATCAGCAAGTTTTTCGAGCAAATACTTAGAATTTATCAGTTGAGCTCGTTGTGCAGCCTGCTCTAAATTAGCTAGCTTCTCCAATAACAAAGGTTCTTGTACCTCATTGAACAGCCTTAAGGGAAGCGCCCCTACAGGAATTTTACCTAACTGAGTAAATTCATAGAATCCACCCTCATTCCAAGCCAGCAACTTAGAAAGAATTAAGCGGAAAGAAGGCTTGACAAAAATGCCTTCATTTCTCACCCCATAGTTTTTCCAAAAAACCTTCAGTTCTTCCAACTCTTTCCCGGACAACTGGATGTTGAAGTTATCGTAGAGCGGAAGAGCGGGAAAATCCCGATAAGCCACCCGATGAGCAACAGGACGGCAGGTTTCTTGAGTATGGGAAAAGTGATGCTCCTTAACCCTGC
>JBFLZA010001011.1:0-2235 GCA_040756535.1 Cyanobacteriota bacterium | reverse complement strand
TCCATGATCTTCAGCCCACTGACAAAAGGCATCTATATCAGAACTGAGGGGTTTTTGAGACTTACGCTCAATGAAAAGTACAGGATGCTTTCTTTCTTTCCGTATAGAATAGGCAAGAGAACCGAGTGCGATAGTCTTTCCCGTTCCTGTCTGACCATGAAGTATAATCGGCTCACCTTTTAATTCATTAGATTTAAGCTTTTTGTCAACTTCTGCACGAAGTGTATATTCAAATTCACGATGAAAGGCAAATCCTCTCTCATAGCCTGACCACAATGGTTTTATGCTTGACTCAGCCAAAAAACTGCCAAATTCGCTGTAGCGTCTTTCTTTGGAAATTTTTTGAGTTAAAAATATAGTGTCATCGAGAATTATAGCTGAACTGGAAACTTGATTCCAGAGGGATGAGGGAACGGTAAGTGAGCTTCCCTCTATCCGAATTCGCCGACCATGTTTTTCTTCTTCAGGTCTTTTTCCAAGGCGTAAAAAACCAGATTTTTGCCCTCGTAAAAAATATGAGGCAAGACCTTCACTCTTTAAAACAAGTTTGCCCCGTTTGACAAGTTCAGAAATGTAGCGGTCTTGGGAGAGTTCATCTGTAGCGCTAAAAATATAAGCTTGACCTGTATTTAGCTCGTTGATAACTTGAAACAGAATTTTGGGAGACAACCAATCTTTAGCGCCAGCATAACCTTCAATTACGAGAACACCAAAAGGAGTTATTAGTTCTGGCAGTCGGCGAGCTAAGCTCACCGCTATCGGTTCACGTTCATCCAATTCAAATTCTGTCAGTGGTGGTCGTTCTGCTTCTTCAGTTTTCTCTACACATCCAAACAAAAATGTACAGTGAAGCCGAGAACGATTTCGTGGGTCGCCAAACTTAATTTTTTCCTCGAATATACGCTGTAATTCCCGCCACTCTGAGCGGAAAGCTCTTGACCAGATCGCATCAATTGCTGAAGTATAAACACCGTTCCACTCAAAGCTAGCAACCGTCTTCAACCACTCAGGGAGTGAGAAGCGCTCACAGCGCTGCTGCATCCAGGCAAGTGCTGGCTCAATTGCATTCTGAGCTTCTCCTTCCAGAATTTGTCCATAATGAGGAGGTTCTGTACCAATCTTGCCGAACTTACGTAGTACTTCTGAAAGGAAGGAGTCTGTGCCTGACTCCAGCCTAAGATAATTTTGACCTAGCAGTAAAAAGGCTGGCCCCTGGTTGAGCTTTAAATAGAGTTCATCTGATGTTTGGTTCATTGTAAACTCCTTACGACCTAGAGGCGAACCTTTAGACTTAACATAACAAAGCTACTCTTGCGTTAGCCAATGGTGAAGTCCTTAATGTGAAATCTGGGGGTCGGCGTCCACCATCAATACGCTGTATCCCAAGCGAGCTAATACCCTTCCTAACCATCATTCACAGGTCGCGCTCAATCGCATGGCTGAAACAACGTAAATTCGTTAAGCTTATCTTGACAGAGCTTGCGATGCCTCATCTGGCTCAACTCATTGATTTTGCTGAGGATAGGGGTAGCGTGGAGAAGAAAACAAGGAAAAATTGAATTCTTTGGTGTTGGTTTCGCTATTGCTCTATCCGACCTAAGGCGACCGCTGAGTACTAAGCAAGTAGAAGCTCTACAGTTAAATACACAGAATCTCTGAATATTGATGTTGTCTCCGAGAGTTAATCCCAACTTACCCCCCAACTTTTATGAACTGGGAGAGTACGATTTCCAAGATATGTGCTGTGACGTATTCTCAGTACAACATGAAATAGCTACTTGCGATGTATATGGAACACGAGGGCAGGGACAGGATGGGATTGACCTTTTGGCTCATTGTGATGATGGTATTCACACTGAAGTAGGTCAGTGCAAGTGTTATGAAGACTTTCCACCTCGCAAAATCCGTGAAGCCTCTGATGAGTTTTTGAAACATATCGACTACTGGCAAACCCAGAAGGTTAGGCGATTCATCTTATTTGTCGGCTGTGAGCTAACTCAAAACCAGCGGCAAAGAGAAATTTTGATTCAGAAACAACGTTTTGCAGAGTTAGGCATTCAGTATGAAGCTTGGTCAGCAAGCACGCTACGTCAAAAGTTAGCTCCTCACCCTGAAATTGTTTATCGCTACCTAAAGTCGCAGGAGTGGGTGGAAAAAATCTGTGGTCGCGTACCACAGCAATACCCACAATTCCCAGAAAATTCTCAAGAAACACAATTGGCGTTTGGTGTTCTC
>JBFLZA010001010.1:0-2238 GCA_040756535.1 Cyanobacteriota bacterium | reverse complement strand
TGATTTAGAAATTCACATACTCGGTGATAGCCTCGGTCAAGTTTGTCGAGTCTGGAGTGCAGAATTAACCAAAACAAGTTTGCCCGCAATTATCGGTTACGCTATTCCTAGTGGTACTCGAATGCGCTCTCAAGGCTTAGAGCAAGTATTACAAGGTTTAATGGTAGAAGCTGGTGTACCAGATACGGCTACCAGTGCCGAGTTTGATTTGGGTAATCAAAGTTCCACTAGTATTTTCAAAAAAAAACATAAACAAAATGTTTGGAATTGCAGCTTAGAGATATCTATTACCGATAGTAATGCAGCACAAATCCCAGAACTTATCAACAGAGTTGCTAATTTATGTCGTCAATTACTTACAAAAAAACTGTTATTAACTGCCAAATTATCTAGAGGTGTAGTTGGATTGCAATGTGTGCCTACGGTTCCTATAGCTGGAAGAAATACCCATCTGATTGTGACGACCAAAAGCGAAGTAGATCAAAACTACAACAGACCTGAAGATTTTTGGTTAGCAGGATGGAGTGAAACAGAAACATATGACGATAAATATCTATTAATGCGGGGAATGGATGCTAATGACAACCCCTCTTTTTTGTGGGAAATTCTCCCCCATCAGTGGGAGATGGCTCGCGCCGCTAAGCCAGGTTTAACTAAATATTACCCTCCTAAACCTGAGCCGGAAGAACAGGAAATTTTCGAGGCGGGCGAACCATACTTACATACAGTAGGCTATATAGAAAAAGATAATTTAGTTCAACTTGCCTGTCACCTGCCATCTTATGAACATATACAAGGTTGGGAAATATACTACAAAGTCGCTAATTTAATTAAAGCAGGTCATCTCCCAGATGGGCGCAAGGTAGATACAGTCAAAATTGTATTCTCTGAGCAAGAAATGGCAGAGCAAGAAAAGCGTCCTTTACTTGATGTGGGCGCAAAAGTATTTTACATGAACTCATCCGGTGAAAATGTGGAAATTACCGAATAGAAATGCAACCCTGATTGAGCATTTCATAGAATATATTGGTGCAATTAATGGAAATTGATGGGGTGAATTATGAGCAACCAATCTACTTCAACTAAGACAAAAAGACTATTTATTATATTTTTCTCCACAGCACCATTTTATTCCAATCCAGTCCGCTCCTTATTACAATATCTGCAAAAAAACGCTATCCCCTCCTTTCAAATTGTCAATTTTCCAAAAAATTTATACACAGCTTCCGAAACTCTTACCGAAGACTACCAAGCCTTAACATTCACACTGCAACTCCCAGACTGCACTCAGCATCCAGTGGAGATCGCAATCCCCTCCCCACAGAACAACTCATCCATATTGACGCTGGATTTTGGCGGTGCTGATGTCGCCAAATATTTAGTAGAAGAAGGGGATGATGCCAGCATTGCTTGGCTAACAGATATTCTAAGTACGGGAGGGCGCATGATGAGAGCTGACTGTGCCTTCATCTCTTTTGAAGCCCAACCCAACCAAGCTTCTAAAGTAAGGCTAGAACAAGGCAGATTACATTTAGAGGAACTGCCCCTGATACTGTGGACTACAACAGCACTGTCTTCAGACAGATCTGCTATTGCTAAAGAGGCATGGAAAGCAGAACAACAATGGGATGGTGCTTGGTTACTCATTCCCAATCCACTGCCTGAAAAAGCTCACAGCGAAACTCAGCGTTCCCTCTGGATTGATACCATCCAAACCCGTTACTTTCTTATTCCCACTCGCCAGAAACTTCCCCTCGGAGATTTTATTCTCCACAACCTTGACGGCGAGGAAAAGAAAGTTAATCCTACTTCTCTCACCCCCTTTGAAATTACAGAAGAAGAGGCAAATACTTACCTGCAAACTGAGATCGAGCAGGTAATGGAGCAGGCAAAAAATGCTCTTTCTGACTTGATAACGTCCTCAGTAGAACAAGGCAAAGCCGATTTAACTTCCACCCCATCCTCCGACGAGTTTCTCTCCAACCTGATGGCTGCTCTGATAGGCGTTACCCCAGAGGAGGTACAAAACAATCCCGCAACCGCCCAAGCTGGCTTGCAAAACCTCCTAGAGCAAGTCAAAGCAGTCATTCACGGCTCTCTCTCTGAAGACCCCGCTCAACTCGAAACTGCCCGCGATCACGCCCGATCCCTACAAGTAACCCTGAAACCCCATAGCGCCGAACTGAGGAAGGCATTAGAAAAATTTCCCGACCGACTGCATGAATTGCAGCGCTTCTC
>JBFLZA010001009.1:0-2240 GCA_040756535.1 Cyanobacteriota bacterium | reverse complement strand
GACCGCCCAGCGCATTTCCCTCCCCAGCTCGGTCTTTAATTTCCCGCGCGATCGCTAAACGCTGCTGATAGTGATCAATTGCCTTGGCATAATCTCCCAGATTATTGTAAACAGTTCCCAGATGGCCTAGGGATTGCCCCTCACCTTGGCGGTCTTTGATACCCTTAGCGATCACTAAACTCTGCTGATAGTAATCAATCGCCTTGGCGTAATCTCCCAAGGAATTGTAAGCAAGCCCCAGATTGCCTAGAGATGCCCTCTCCGCCGAACGGTCTTTGATACCCTTAGCGATTGCTAAAGTCTGTTGGTGGTAATCAATCGCCTTGGCGTAATTTCCCAGGAAATAGTAAGCAACTCCCAAACCTCCCAGAGATGCCCCCTCCCCCAAACGGTCTTTGATTTCCCGTGCGATCACTAAATGCTGCTGGTGGTAATCAATCGCCTTGGCGTAATCTCCCAAGGAAGCGTAAGCTAGTCCCAGATTGGCTAGAGATGCCCCTTCCCCGAAACGGTCTTTGATTTCCCGGCCGATTGCTAAACTTTGCTGGTGGTAATCAATTGCCTTGGCGTAATCTCCCAGAGCATCGTAAGCAACTCCCAGATTGCCCAGCGCATTTCCCTCCCCCGCTCGGTCTTTAATTTCCCGCGCGATTGCCAAACTCTGCTGGTGGTAACCAATCGCTTTGGCATAATCTCCCAGAGAACGGTAAGCAAGTCCCAAATTGCCCAGAGATGCCCCCTCCCCCAAAAGGTCTTTGATTTCCCGCGCGATCACTAAACGCTGCTGGTGGTAATCAATCGCCTTGGCGTGATCTCCTAAGGAATCATAAGCATTTCCCACATTGCCTAGTGCATCCCCCTCCCCTAAACGGTATTTAATTTCCCGATAGAGACTTAGTGCCTGTTGCCAAGACTGTAATGCTGCCTCAAATTGACTGGTCTGAAACTGCTCAATCCCTTGCTGATACAGTCGGTCTGCTTCAGCTTTTCGAGCATCTGGAGTTTGCGCTAACGCCTGTGTGGTATGGAATGGGGCTGAAAAATTAGGCGCAAAAGGCGTTGCAGCGGTTGTTAAAACAGCGATCGCAGCGAAGAGTCTGATTTGGAGACGCACAGTTAACTCTGGGGGAAAGTGCAAGGATGTGATCGCTGTTTTAACCTATGGCGATCGGGCACGTCTAGTTATCGGTTGATGCGAGAGCATCGTCGCCAGAATCAAGAAAGCGATCGCTTGCGGACTGCATCGAAATAAACTGCTACGACTTCAAAACCTGATAGTTGTACGTAACTAACCAAGTCTCTTTCTCGGCGCTCGCAACTTTGCTCATCCGTGGAAACGCGACAATAAATGGCGACCCGATACAGCTTTAACTGTCCCATTTAAACCCCTAAAAATTTAGCGACCAGGATGCTCTTTCCAGTGTCCGAAAAGTACCCCATTAATTGTCCCATCTAGGGAGGTCTTTAACTAAGACAACCTATTTAGCTAAGAGGGTGTTTTGGTTAAATTGATGTACAGTGCCACATTAAATGACATTGAGACAAATTTGTGTCACTGGTGCAAAGTTGCTCTACTGCAAGATTGCAGAAAAAGTTGGCGCGCGATCTATTGCCAGCTCCTTGGGGAATTGAAAAAGTATAAGCGGCTGAAATCACTTTAAACCTTGAATCAGACATAATTCATCAGAGGTAAGGTGGACTCTTCACAGAGCAGAAAGCGAAATCCTGTTTGTAACGAATAATGACGGATTAAACAAATTCCTCAAAGAAGGACTGATTGAGGACGAAATACAATCAGGTGCTTGAGAGATAACTCTTAAGTAGCAGTAATCTCCCCGCAGAAAATCCACGGGTGCGCTCGCGGCCTTCTCACCGAAAGGGGTTCCAATGGGACTCGGTTTGATTTCATTGGTAACTGGCACCACATTTAAAAAAGTCATCATCAATGGCATGACTGGAGTTTTGCAGTATGGGCAGAATCCTTCTCCAATCAGTTCTATTTCCTAGCCTTCCTGTTCTCTAAAATTCTAAATTAGGAGTCGTAAATGAAAAAATTATCACTTCGATTACTTATTGCTTGTGTCATTGCTTTTCCCCCTTGTTTCATTGGTTATTTTTTGCTTTTTTTCTATGCTGTTCCACATCTACTCCGTTCGGGTAGTGCTTTTCTAATTTATTTTGGCTTTTACATTCAATTTCCCAGCCTGATTGCACAAGTATCTAACCTTCAATGCGTAACC
>JBFLZA010001008.1:0-2240 GCA_040756535.1 Cyanobacteriota bacterium | reverse complement strand
GGGTAAGGTATCCGGGTCATCTTTCCAGCCACGAGCTAATTCTTGCACCGCTGCTTGTCGCACATACCAATTGTCATCGGCAGTCGCCCATTGTTTGAGCAGGGGTAAGGTATCCGGATCATCTTTCCAGCCACGAGCTAATTCTTGCACCGCTGCTTGTCGCACATAGTGATTGTCATCGGCAGTCGCCCATTGTTTGAGCAGGAGTAAGGTATCCGGATCATCTTTCCAGCCACGAGCGATCGCTTGCACAGCAGACTCTGGTACAAAAGAATTTGGATCGAATTGAATACAGGATTTCAGCCAGTCCAAAGTGTCTGAGGTCTCTTGCCAAACAGTAGCGATCGCTGTCACGATTGCGACAGCCGCTTCATCATCAAATCGGGAAGGATATTCCTCTTCAACTTCTTTTTTAAGCGCTTCTAGTAGTCGAGTAGTAATTGGAGTGATCGCGGCTCTATTTCTAACTTCAGCAAGGCAGTTAGCTGCCAATAGGAGGTTGAGTAATCCTTCCTCTGTCAGTCGCTCACCTGTACTAATAAACTCTCGCGTGTCAATTTTCTGAACCATTAGGTACTCAATAATTTCCCCAACAAACTTGGCATCAATCATTCCCGCAATTAGTCGCAGAACTTCATGCCAAGACTCATCTTGCCAGTGCTTGCCAAAGACATCATATTTGAGAAAGTCAAGGTTAATGCTGCGTTCTTTCTCAAACTGCCAGACAAACTCCCAAGCACAGAAATATTCTAAAAATGTTCGATGCACGAAGGCATAGTAATCTGCACCCAAGAAACATAAAATAAAATTCCGGCTCCGCAGTTGCTCGATCATCAACTCGGCAACCTGTTCTGAGTGCCTGACACGAAGAACGTCTAAATAATTCGCTAGCGTTGTTTTTAACTTATCTGCCTCGATCAGATTTCCCGCCAACCCTTTCTGTCCAGCTTGCATCTGATAGGCGACTTGGCGCAGCATTGCCTGCTTGTCCTTGTAGTCCACCGTGACAAACTCAAAAGAGGTATCATGCAACGCTTTTTCCACATCCCACTGTTGCAGCAACACCCGCGAAGATTGACTATATAATTCCGGTCGATCTCTGGGGAGTTCTTGATGGCGGTTGAGAATTGCCATCATCGTCAATAGCAGTGGATTTCCTGCTAGTTCTTGTATTGCCCGAGACTCTTCGATCGCTCGCTTGAGGCGATCGCGCTTTTTAACTTTCTCCGCTTCCTGCTCAAATGCTAAATCGTGCCAGCGATTGATAAACTCCTCAATTTGTCCCAGCTCCAAATCTTGGAGCATGAAGTGATGAAACTTGGTGTTTCGGAGTCGCTGCTGCTTGTAACCAATTACGCGAGAAGTTACCAGTACTCGCACTTGAGGATAGCTGATAGTGAAGTTAATAATATCTGTCACCACCTGCTCTCGGCATACCGGATCGAACACCTCATCCAAGCCATCAAACATGACAAAAGCTTTGCCAGCTTGGAGGATGTCGTGGAGTCGCTCTCTCTCTAGCTTGTAGATAAACCCACTTCCGTGATAGAAAAAATCCAGCAAATTTTCGCACTGTTTGGAGTTGCGATCGCGCATATAGTTGCGTAACTCAATTAACAGGGGAATTGGCTGTGCTTGTGCGACTTCAATGGGGGCTGTTGCCCAGGTGAGGGCGAGATACTGCACCAAACTAGATTTCCCCGAACCCGGATCGCCCAAAAGCAGCAAACGAGGGTAATTTCTCCTGTCTTTCACCACATCCAACGCCCCCACCGCTGATTGCTGAGCGTAAGCTTGTTTGTAGCGTTCTAACTCTTCCGGTAAAATCTCAATCTCTTCCAGTTGATTGGTTTCTCGCAGCCGCTGTTGATGATACTTCGGCAGTTCGTAAACTTCAGGCAAAAATTCCTGCACTTGTCGTACATTTTGCTCAATAAAAACCTGCCATAATTTCAAGCCATAGTTATACCCTGTAGTTTCAAACGAATCCAACCGTAGATAGCCGTAGGTTTTTTGAATGGCTTGCTGGTAGCGTCGCAAATCTAATTCAGACGCTGGCGAGACTGTAGCTGAAACAAGTTCTAAATTAGCCGAGTCTAATATAGCCCGCAGTTCCACCGACTGCCGCGCAATAGCATCAACTTTTCGGCGATACCGCTTCACCACCTGGCTCCAGTTAAACTCCTCCGGTAGCCCAGGCAAGTCCAACTCGTCCCAAATTTTCCCTAACTGTTTCGTAT
>JBFLZA010001007.1:0-2242 GCA_040756535.1 Cyanobacteriota bacterium | reverse complement strand
CCTCAGTTAAGGATTTACGTTTTTTTTCAAACAATACATAACTCTCTTCGATGGGATGGCGGATGCCATCACTAACAAAAAAATCGCGGTCAGCTAGGCAAGAACACAGAGCATAGAAGTCGATAGGCCAAAGCAGAGTTTCCTGTGAACTTTTTGTTTCCTGGTCTTCAATGCTTCTCATTGTCCAAGGGGGGACAATACCTACCATAGGAATTTGTTTTTGTTTGCAAATGCTGGCTAAGTTAAAGGCTTCGCTTCCATAGTTAGAGGGAGATGGATAAGTTTGCCCAGATGGATCGTCAATTACAACTAAAGAACAATAGTTTGATTGCTTCAATAAGCCGACAGCTTCGGAAAGAGAACGTAACGTAAAAACTTTAAGTTTATCACTTTTAATCAATTCATCAAATTTATAAGCCGGAAAGCAAGCAATGCGTTCGCTCAATTTACAGCGAGTTTCATCTACAAGATTAATCGCTTTAGTTGTTCTTAACGTTGAAACATTTCCACTATTCTGGGGTCTAATCCAAATAACATAATCTTTGGCTGATACTGCATGATGAGTATGATAAATATCTCTTTCTTCTCTAGTTAAATGGGCATAGTAGGCTATCAATAATATCCCCAGAGATACGGGAGCAACCGGAAAGCTTATAAAAAGCTGACGTTGCTTAGATATATTTAACGCTGATAAATAAATCAAGTCTTTTTCAATACGATGGATTTGAAGTGAATGCTTATTTCTATTCAAACACCCAAGTACTGGTTCCAAGACATGATGCATCCATTCTGACTTAAATTTCCTTTCTGAATCAGAATCCTCCTCCAAATTAGAACTATGTTCTGAATAAAAAAAATCTCTAAAAATCTCTCCCCAGTCCCGTTGTTCTGCTCCAACTTGATGTCTTTGCTGCGGCTTGTAGTTCGGGAGAGTGCCTACCGATATCTGCTCTACCAAGATTCTGTGTACCCTGCTAATTGATTAACAAAAGTTTTATCTGCATACTAATTTGACCAATGTATGTACGTGCATTGGCGTTAGGTTGGCGTACACACTTAGTTTCGTATGTAATGCCTTACTACTTTTAGAATGCCCAGCTCAGCCCCACCGCTAACAGAAGCTTCATAACTTCATCAATTCTTTATTTCCCTGGCTGTATCTCCTTAAGCAGGTTAGGACGAATGGCACTCACGCTATATGTACAGAAAAAGATTTATTCCCTGCAACCCTGTATGTAGTATTAGCACCCCTCAGTGCGTAAGCCTACATCTTTAACTCTAGTCAAGGTTTTGTAGAATTTAGCAAGGCTTCTACTTGCTAGTTTAATTGCTCAAGAAGTGACTCAGCAATTGCTTTGGAGAGTGGTGGAGGCACAGCATTACCAATTGCTTGGACGACTGAGTCATACTCATGCCCCAGTTGAAAGTTATCTGTAAAGCCCATTAACCGAGCTAACTCACGAGGCGTAAGCGCCCTCTCATACTTGTAATGGTAGGCAAAATCCGAATGACCTTGTACGGTAGGGCTGTGGCTTTCAGGTAGTAGCCGACGATACGCACTGTAATGACTTCGCCTCAGTTGTCCACTGGCTGGCTCGTATGGAATTCTATAAGTTAAGGGAGTTGGTAAATCTCGCCAGTTTCCACCAGGGACGATCGCTTTTAGCCTCTCTCTAGTTTCTGGTCGAACCCGTGGAACTACATGACCATCTGTTTCCTGGGTATGTTGTCTTGCCCAACGCTGGTAGGCACTTTGTGGTGGAACCCCGTAAGAACGATTGCTTCCTTTCGTTTTACCTTCCAAAATTGGCAGATCAGCGATCGCCTGCTCGACGTTGATTAATCGACGGTCATCTGGGTCAAGCAGGCAAGAGCGCCAAGGTTCCTGGAGTTTTGAGCAGTAGCCTATCTTTCCATCTTGTTCAACTCTTCGCAGCCAAAACTGTTGATGGGGAATATCCACTCCCTTTGGAATAATGGGAAGACGCCCAAAATCCCATCGAATCCCCACCACAATCAATCTGGCTCGTCGAGAAGGATTTCCAAAGTTTGCAGCTTCTACTACTGCATGGGCAACCCGATAATTATTTCGCCCTTTCAACCTGCCTATAAATCGCTTAAAAACTCTAGATTTTTCTAGCTGAGGCACATTTTCGTAAATAAAAGCTAACGGACTTAACTCCCGTACAATCTCAGCAAATTTAATAGCTAGACGATTGTTCGGATCTGAATGTGTATCCTG
>JBFLZA010001006.1:0-2245 GCA_040756535.1 Cyanobacteriota bacterium | reverse complement strand
ATCCGATCAGTTTTATATCCGAAATAAGAATGATTTAGTCACTGTTGTGAGAATTTTAAAGCGTTTTAGTCAATTGGTGAGTCAATAGCGTTCAGTTGTTGAAGCATTGATGAACACAGAAGAAAATTTAATCTATCAGTTTCGGATGGGCATATCTATCGGTTAGGGGAGTAAAGCAAACAGAATGATTCAAGCTGCTGAATGATGCCAGTTTCCTTGCAACTGTACTTACGGAGATAAACCTTCCCATAACAATGCAATTGCGTCAGACACAGCCTGATCTGTATCAGTAGATTGATGTGCTCCAATCGTTTCAGACAGGACTAGGTTGTGTAGATGGGAGAGCAAAACTGCTGCTGCCGCTGCAACATTGTTTCTACGGATTCGCCCTAAATCTGCTTCAGCATTTAGGTAAGCGGTTAGCTTCTCACTAATTTGCATTGTAGGTACTGTGTGCCGTTGCAAAAAGGTTTGCATATCGAACGAGGGATGACTAATGAGAGATAGAAAAACTGGCATCACCTCGCGAAAGTAGAGAACAATCTGCCAACTGACTAATTTAAGGTTTGTAGCCACCTGTTGATGACCAGGCTGAACCTTGAAGATTGACTCAAGTTGCGCTTGTGGTGGTACCATTGCGGCAAAAAAAAGATCTTCTTTTGTCCCAAATCGTTGGAAAATAACTGCCTCAGAAATACCAGCCGTTTTAGCAAGGATTCGCGTTGAAGCTTTCGCCCCTTCCCTGAGAAAGAGCAATCGTGCTACCGCGAGAATTTCATCATCAGTAATGGTTTTATTTCGGGGCATTAAGGTGAAGGTAAGTTTGCAATATTGAGCAGAAGTGAAGCAGGCTGCAACAATTTACAGAGCAATCCCATGTTCTTGGCGAATTTCCAGAATGGACTGTTCCTTCAACCTAGAAAGCTCCTCAACCGCTAGCCGCTTTTTCATCCGTAAGCTCTTGAAGATAATTCCGATGATGCGCGGCAGGCTAGTTATCCAGATCCTGACCAGTTTGAAGTGCCCAATTCCAGACAAAACACTGCGATGTTCTTGGCTAGCAACTGCATGGTGCATCTCGCGGATGTTTGCCGTTGTTGCAAAAACCATCCAAAGGTGTACAGCAATCTCGTCCTGGATAGAAGTGCCGCAATTAAACACAATGTGTACTGCGTCATGCTGCTCCAAAGCTTGCGCGATATCCGCTGAAATCTTCTTTGCTAGATCGCCCTCAGACGTTGAGCCACGCATTTTTTGGATCGCCTCATTTAGGGTAATGGACGGATCAAAACTACAATACACACTCATAACAACTCTCCTAGCCGCTGAGCGCAGCAAGAGTATAAGTAAGCACTTGCTTATTTAATAATACAAATAATCATACGCGGTAGTTGCTGAATAAGCAAGCATCTATTCACTGATCGGCACGAATCCTTTAACTGGTGGAGCTATATGGCCGACGCTGAGATACTTGTGCTTGGTTACATCGACATCTCAGGAAATACAAGGGGTCGTACCAACCATCAGATTCACCCCGAATCACCGATATTCGCATCAATCAGGATAGATAGCGCAGTCTGAGCAAAAGTTGCACTCTCTGGAGATTGTTCAATCGTTGCCATTAAGCTCGCTCCCCCGATGAGCAGCAGATACTGCCGCGAAAAGAAGTCTGGGTCTTTCACCCTTGCGTCTGCTGCTAACTGCATGATGATCTGGCGAATCGATTCTCGCAGATCAATTGAAACTTGATGAGCTTTGTGAGAAGCATCAGCAATTTCTAGAACAGCATTGATGAAGGGACAGCCGCGAAAGTTCGGACTCGCATACCACTCTCTCAACACATCAAAGGTAGACAACAACCGCTCTTTCGGAGTATTGCCGCGTTCAGAGACAGCGGTTTCAAACCAACGAATCCACTGCGCCGCACGATACTGCATCACCGCACCCTTTCTTTGTACTCCCCTAAACGCTAAATGCGCCCATTTCGGATTTAATTCGAGATCAAAGCAGAAGCAGGGCGAAGTATTCGCTTATATAGGCTGGCGAGATCGCAAAGATTGATGGCGCGAATGCTATCGCCCCTACCGACATAAATTACCTTAATGCAGAAGCAGGGCGAAGTAATTCGCTTATATAGGCTGGCGAAACGGCAAAGATTGATGGTGCGAATACTATCGCCCCTACGTGTCCTTTTTGCTACATGGGGAAGATGGATGGCGCGAATGCCGCTACCCCTTAAGCGCCA
>JBFLZA010001005.1:0-2248 GCA_040756535.1 Cyanobacteriota bacterium | reverse complement strand
CTTCTGCGGGTACAGTGGTTAGAAATGCTACCGGAACGACGAAGGTAAAGAAGAAGCGATATGTAGCAGGATAAGCAACCATGGGGAAACGACCGGCCTCCATCAGTCCTCGCAGAACCTCAGTAACGTTGTAGATTTTGACAAACCAAATGCTCGTTGCTCCCAACATGAACCAGAGGCTGTAGAGGGTGATAATCCCAAATAAGAGCGGTACAGTACTAAGAAGATAGTTACTCATTCTTAAGTCAAGGCGTCCACCCGCATAGGCAAGTAGGATACCTCCAAAGATTAAGTCCGGCATTCCCCACGGTGAAACCATGCGGGAGGAAAGCCAAAATTGACTGCTGATGGGCTTAAGAAGTACAAAGTCCAATGTTCCCTCTTGGACTTGCTCGACAATGCGGTTCAGGTTCGGAACGAGGAAGGTGGTAGAAAAGCCTTGAAGTAAGGTAAAAATACCCAGAATGACCAATGCTTGCTCCCAAGTCCAGCCTTCAAAGTTGTAACCGGTGCGGTAGAACAAAAATAAGCTAAACAGGCTACCGATCAGGTTGCCTAAGCTGCTCAAGCTGGCGATGACAAAGTTGAGCCGATATTCTAGCTCAGCTGCGATCGCAGTACTCCAGAATCGTCTTAGCACTAGTAAATATCGTGTCATATCTCCCTCACCGAACAGCACAAGACCCACTTATCATTTTCTATATCCCTCGTGTCGGCAATCACTATCGAAATGTGCTTTATACAATTTTCCTACCAAAGCTAGATGGACAGCCCACTAGATAATTAAAGCCAAACTGATGATGAAAAAGATTCTAGTAATTGAAGACGAAGAATTTATCCGAGACAACCTCATCGAACTGCTTGAGATTGAGGGGTTCGAGGCTATCGGTGCCGAAAATGGCTGTGTTGGAGTAAACTTAGCCAAAGAGTGTCAGCCCGATCTGATTTTGTGCGATGTCATGATGCCTGAACTTGATGGTTATGGAGTTCTGTCCGCACTTCGTGAGGATTCTGCTACCAAAGGGATTCCTTTTATGTTTCTCACGGCAAGTGCCGATCGCAACAATCTTCAGAAAATTAGAGAAATGGGAATGAATGACTATATTCTAAAACCGTTTAATATCGATAAATTTTTAGCCGCGATCAACAATCGGTTAGAAAGCCAAAAATAAAAGGTAGATTCTGAAAGCAGACTTTTGAGACGTAGACCAATCTTAGGGTAGAGGGTCTTGTTCAATAAGCCAACTACAGTGAACAATAGACACTGATAACCATTTTTATAGTTAGCAGTAGAGGCAGTAATGAATTCTTGGCGCGATCGCTTAAATCGGCTTGGTGGTCGAACTCGATATGTCGTCTGTCGTTTGTTGATCCATCTAGCAGGTCAAGAGGTTGCACCGCTATTGGGAGTTCTCAATCGCACAGCACGGGAGGCAGTCGAATCAGAGGGAGACCTTGAGGTTTTAGGGGAAGGGTTAGTTGCAATTTGTCAAGTCCTCTTGCAGAACGATATCTATTGGCAATCTGCTGCCAACGAAGGCGATGTGTTCTGGAATGAAGGTGAAGCGGGAGACTATGTCAATGAGTTATTTACTGACTCCGCTCAACGCTACCTAAGTGAACCAGATTTTGCTCAACCCCTTGGAGCAGATCAACCCTTATCCTTGCCCGTCACTCCTAACTTAGTGGTTATGATTACGGTAGCGTACACAGGTGAAGTTCCTGAACTGGAAACCGATCTTGCTCAAATGGATGCGCTGAAAGCAGGTCTAAAAGCCATGATTAATCTCCATTATCAGGACAGGCTGGAAGCGATTCAGGTTCACTTTTCCCCTGCTCAGTTTGGAGATGAACTAACGAATGACCAGCTATTAGTCAATTTTCCCGAACTGGTTCCCCTCTAAAGCGACTAGCGACTTGCTCTTTGTTAAGACCTTTAGGAACTTGGGCGATAGGAAAAGTACAAGCTGACCCTACAAGCTTATAGATAAATCCGCCCTATTTTTGGGAAGTAAACCCATAAAGTAAGCTAGCAGATAAACGTTATTTTGGAATTGCCATCACTTTTCACTCACTTATGTTGCGTAAGCTAACAATTTTATTGATGTCTTTGACATTGTGTTTGACAACACTGGCTTGTAGTTCTCCTGACCAAACACAATCTCAGCAGAATCGGAACACTAATAATTTACCTGCTCCTACCCAGTTAAGTCAGGGGCAGTATCCGGTGCAACAGGCAACCTACAAC
>JBFLZA010001004.1:0-2249 GCA_040756535.1 Cyanobacteriota bacterium | reverse complement strand
AACTAATGGTCTAATTTGTCAATTCCCAAGACTAGTTCTGGGGAAATTGGTTTTTCATTTCTTTACGAAGGGAATGTAGATCTGGAGGGGTGGGGAGGTGTTCCAGGAGTTGGGAGTTGTCACTGAAACTGAAGAAGTATAATCGCTCCATAGTTCGTTTTTCTGCTGTCCATGTGCTGGTGTATAAGTACGCAACCGGATTGTGTACGTTGAGGAGGGGGAGATATCTTGAACAATGTACTGATTTGTTGACTTATCTATTGTGTTGCCAATTACGATGTAGGGCCCTCCTTGCTCTGACATGCTGACCTCATAATAACCTCCATGTTCGATATAGGGAATGGGGGTCCAGGTGATTAGGATAGTTCCAGAGTCGGGCTGGGCTTGGAGGTCTGTTGGAGGAATAGTTTGCGTTCCAACCCAATCGGGATCTCGACTGCTGATCAATTCGGTGATGTGTTGATCGTCTGCTACAAATTCATTGTACCCAATATCAATGTATTTCCAATAATTGGGATCGTCTTCAAGAGCAACCAGAATCGAATCTGGAAACATACCTGAAAAGATATTGTGGCTGATATCGAAAATCTGCAAATTAGCCAAGTTGACGAGCTCGTCTGGTAAGGTGGTATCAAATTTATTGCCGTCAAGATAAATCAGGCGCAGATGGATACAATTTCCCAAATTACCCGGAATACTGCCGGCCAGTTGATTGTTCGGTAAAGATAACACTTCGAGATTACTCAATTGTCCAAACTCTGTCGGGATTTCACCGCTAAGTTGATTGCTTCCCAAATAGAGCAATCTAAGTTTCTCTAAATCTCCAAGCTCTGGAGGAATTGAACCACTAAGTTGATTACCATAAAGCATTAAATCCTGTAATTCACCAAGCTCTGCAATTTCATCTGGAATAGAATCATTTAGCTGGTTCTCTTGCAAGTGTAGCTGCTGTAATTTATGCAAGCTTCCCAATTCCGGGGGAATTCCCCCAGAAAGTAGGTTCGAGTTCAAATGTAGCCAGACTAAATTTTTAAGGCTGCCGAGCTGATCTGGGATGTTCCCTGTGAGCCTATTTAAGTGCAAATCGAGCTCCTGGAGCTGATCGAGGCCCGCTAGCTCTGTTGGAATGGAACCATCGAACTGGTTGAAATTTAGATATAGGAATTCAAGGTTTTTCAGCGTTCCTAGACTCGCAGGTAATTTTCCTGATAACTGATTTGCTTGTAGATCAAGCGCTCGGAGTTTTCCCAATTTATCCAGTTCGGACGGCAGTGGTCCAGCCAGTTGATTGGCACTTAAATTAAGTTCTTGCATCTCCGCTAGATTGAGCAGCTCATTTGGCAAACTACCAATTAGGCGATTGTGATCCAGGCGAAGAATTTTCAGATTTCTGAGATTACCCAATTCGGCAGGTATAGAGCCATCCAGGTCGTTTTCGCCTAAATCCAGTGTGTTCAATTGCTGCAGCAAGCCTATTTCTTTGGGGATATTCCCGGTAAGGCGATTGTTGTTCAGTTTCAGGGATAGTAGAAATATCAGTTCACTTACATCCGAAGGAATAAAGCCGGCTAATTGGTTCGAGTGTAAATCTATGGCTTGAACGTGACCGCCTCCGCAGGAAATACCATACCAGCCGCAAGGAGAGTCATCCTGGAACCAGTCGCTTTGGTACCAATTCAGACCATCTGTGCTATCGTATAGCGATTGCAAGGCATTACACTCATCAATTGGTATTTGGTGTATATCTGAGCATGAGACAGCGTTCAAGGCAGTGGCTAACAGGTGCAGCCCAGATGGGTTGATAATGAATAATACCAAAGCGAGCCCTAGAAATACTGCCCCTAAAAGAAGCAAACGCTGCCCAGATTTCGATCTGAATCTCATCAAATCCTCCTGTGTTATACCTGATACGCCAGATACCACCTCAGATAGTCTATCTTAACTAGTCGATAAAACCAGGTGATTCGGGTTCACAAAATTGTTAGCGGATCTCACCTGTGGGGTAGGGGAGGAGAAAATGCTGGCTTTTTTATCATGTGTGATGAGAACTAAAACATCGACTTTTTTTGCAGAGATGAAGTTTTTGGGCTTTCGGAAGCAGTATCAAATTCACGGATTTTGATTGACAGAGGGGGACTGCTCGATTATAATGCTTTCGATAAGTATTATTATCATAAACATGCGCCAGATGCTTTCATAGGGAATTTAAGGGAAAATGGTCACAACTATAGAACAAGCGATTACAATGT
>JBFLZA010001003.1:0-2256 GCA_040756535.1 Cyanobacteriota bacterium | reverse complement strand
GGCAAGCGGACAGAGAACTCTATCAAGGGCTAAAAGCTGGGGAGTTCTGTTATGTACTCAACTCTCGGCAGATGGGCAAGTCCAGCTTGCAGGTGCAAACAATGCAAAGGCTGCAAGCAGAAGGCATCGCCTGTGCCACCATTGATATTTCCGATATTGGTTCTCAGCAGGTTTCTTTAGAGAAGTGGTACGGAGGAGTCGCATACAAACTAGCGAGCAGTTTCAATCTCTTTGAGGCAGTTGAGTTTATGAATTGGTGGCGCGAGCGCGAGTTTATGTCACCAGTGCAGCGCTTAGGGGAGTTGATCGAACAAATACTGCTGGTGCAGTTAACTCAAAATAAAGTCATTTTTATTGATGAAATTGATAGCGTTCTCAGCTTAAAAGAGCCTCTAGATGACTTTTTTGCTCTAATTCGAGCTTGTCATAACAAAAGGGCACAAAAGCCACAATACAATCGACTTACCTTTGCTCTATTGGGAGTGGCAACGCCATCGGATTTGATTCGAGACAAGAAGCGGACACCGTTTAATGTTGGGCGAGCGATTCATCTATCAGGCTTTGAGCTATCTGAAGCGATGCCGTTAGCTCTAGGTTTAGCATCAAAAGCTGGCAACCCTACCGAAGTACTCAAAGAAATCTTGGCTTGGACGGGAGGACAACCCTTTCTTACCCAAAAGATTTGTAAACTCGTACAGATGTCTAAGTTAGTGATTCCCGCAGGTAGCGAAGAGTCTTGCATAGAGAACTTGGTAAGGACACGGGTGATTGAGAACTGGGAAGCTTTCGATGAGCCAGAGCATCTCAAGACAATACGCGATCGCATCATTAGAAATGAACTACGTGCTAGTAGATTACTGGGACTTTATCAGCAAGTGTTGCAACGGGGAGAAATTACTGCCGATGACTCTCTTGACCAAGTGGAATTACGGTTATCGGGGTTGGTTGTTAAGCAGCAGGGGCAATTGAGGGTTTATAACCGCATTTATGAGGCAGTTTTTAACAACAGTTGGGTAGAAAAGGAATTAACTGGGCTGCGACCTTATAGTCAAGCGATCGCTGCTTGGGAGGCTTCCAACTGTCAAGATTCTTCACGTTTGTTGCGAGGACAGGCATTGCAAGAAGCTTTAGAGTGGAAAGCTGGCAAAAGCTTGAGTGTTGAGGATGAAGATTTCTTAGCAGCCAGCCAACAATTAGCCATGCTCCAAATGCAAAGGGATTTAGAGGCGGAGCGGCAAGCTCTCGCCATCTTAGCTTCTGCCAAACAGCAAGCCGAGCAACTGCTCGAAGAAGCCAAGGAAGGCACCAAAATCGAGCTAGCAGGTGTCAAGGCGTTGCGACTGTTTGAGGCTGGGGGTAGGGAAATAGAAGCTTTACTGGCAGCAATGGAGGCAGGGCAAGACTTACACAAGTGGGTGCAAGATGGTCGTTCACTTCTAAAGTATCCCGCTACCAGTCCCCTGCTAGCTTTACAGGTGATTCTCGACAATATCCGAGAACGAAATCAATTCCTTGGGCATCAGGGTGGGGTATGGAGTGTCAGTTTTAGTCCCAATGGCAAGTACATAGCCACTGGCTCAGATGACGGCAGCGCAAGGCTATGGGACAAAGAAGGTCACCAGATAGCCGCATTTGAGGGGCATCAGGGTGGGGTATGGAGTGTCAGTTTTAGTCCCAATGGCGAGTACGTAGCCACTGGCTCAGATGACGGCAGCGCAAGGCTGTGGGACATAGAAGGCCACCAGATAGCCGCATTTGAGGGGCATCAGCGTCGGGTATGGAGTGTCAGTTTTAGTCCCAATGGCGAGTACATAGTCACTGGCTCATCTGATCGCACCGCAAGGCTGTGGGACAAAGAAGGCAACCAGATAGCCACATTTGAGGGGCATCAGGGTCGGGTCTTGAGTGTCAGTTTTAGTCCCAATGGCGAGTATATAGCTACTGCCTCAGATGACCGCACCGCAAGGCTGTGGGACATAGAAGGCAACCAGATAGCTGCATTTGAGGGGCATCAGGATAGGGTAAATAGTGTCAGTTTTAGTCCCAATGGCGAGTACGTAGCCACTGGCTCAGATGACCGCACCGCAAGGCTGTGGGACATAGAAGGCCACCAGATAGCCGCATTTGAGGGGCATCAGGATAGGGTAAATAGTGTCAGTTTTAGTCCCAATGGCGAGTACGTAGTCACTGGCTCAGATGACCGCACCGCAAGGTTGTGGGACATAGAAGGCCACCAGATAGCCGCATTTGAGGGGC
>JBFLZA010001002.1:0-2266 GCA_040756535.1 Cyanobacteriota bacterium | reverse complement strand
TAACAGGATGTCTGAAAAGTACCAGACATTTCTCGATCCCCCCTCGCCCCCCTCTTCGATCCCCCTCCCGTCCCCCTTAAAAAGGGGGAAGCCAGAGGAGGCTTTGCCGCTAGCATCACGGGGGGAATCAAACTACTCAAAGTCCCCCTTTTGAAGGGGGATTTAGGGGGATCTTCCACGATAGGGTGTGATAAAAGTGACTTCTCACACATCCTCTCAAGCGTTTGTCCATTAATGGTAGAGGCAAACCCCTCGTGGTTACCCCTCCAGGTAGTAGGGTGGGCAATGTTCACCTTACGACGATTGAAGTAAGTTTTTCCATGATGCACTCATATCGCAGTGGTTGGAATACTCACCTCTCAAAAACTGAGATTTATCTTATAAAATCAAAACTTGAGCTAATGACATCACTTCTTAGATCATGGCCAAGAAAAACACTCCTAAATCCCTACTAGACGACCCCAAATCTATCCCAGGCCCTTCTGTCCCGCTAAAACTTCCCAGCGCAACCGAAGATTTACAACGGCTGATCTGTTTACTGGGAAATCGCACGAAGGGAGAGTTGAAAGCAAAAGCTCGTCAAGAAATAGAGTCGCTAATTGGCATTTATCCAACTGCTGAACAAGCAGCTTTGTGGAAGCACAATCTCAAGCAGTTGCTTAAAGATAAATGAGCCAGCAAGCTAGAGAATGCTTGATTATTTTTACCCGCTACCCAGAACCGGGGACAACAAAAACACGACTCATCCCGGTACTGGGAGCGGAAGGTGCGGCAACACTTCAGCGTCAGATGACAGAACAAAAGCTGGCTGAAGCGAGCAAACTCCAGGCTGTTTATCCTGTATCGGTAGAAGTCCATTTTACAGGTGGTAATGAACAGTTGATGAAAGAATGGCTGGGGTCAAATCTAATCTATCAACGGCAAAGTGAGGGTGATATTGGATGTCGGATGGCATCAGCGTTTCAGGCGTCTTGTGCGGCGGGGATGGATAGTGTTGTCCTGATTGGCATTGATTGCCCTGATTTGAATGATCAACTACTGGCAGAGGCGTTTCAGGCATTGCGTCAGCATGACTTAGTGCTTGGGCCTGCGCTAGATGGCGGCTATTATTTGATTGGGCTGCGTCGGTTGATTCCGGAACTGTTTACAGGTATTCGTTGGAGTACGGCTGAGGTTTTGCAACAAACTCTGAGTATTGCTCAGAAGCTTGAGTTAGCTGTTACTAAACTTCCCTTGCTTAGTGATGTCGATCGCCCGGAAGATTTATCTCGATTGCAGTTACTGTCATCCGATAATTGTAGCTATTGAGGAATTACAATTTTAAATCTTGACGCGATAAAAGAGAAGAACAGAAAAACAAATATTTATCAGAACGTTTATCGAGAGGATAAATAGCTGCTGGCAGGTGCCCCAAAGGAGCTTTAAGCGAGAAAATTAAATCATCATGGTAGGGAATTTCTGGATTTTTATAAGGGGGAGCGCTGTAATCATCTCCGTTATAACCGCTGTTCCAGGCTTCTTCCCTTTCTCTATATATATCATTAGTGCGCTTCACAATGTTATGCCATCCATTACATTCTGCTAGCTTGTATGAGTCTTTTCCTACTTTCTCCCAAATATGCTGCTGCACACTAAAGCCAAAGTGTCCCTTGGAGTATTTTGTCCAAAGTTGGTTAATAGTAACCAAGTCTATGCTAGGAAATTTCTCTATATTGGCGTTAATGAAAACCAACTCGCCGTTAATACAAGTACTAGTATGGTCTTGAAACTCTATTTTGCTAATACCCGCAACAGATAGCATGACAGCTTCAGTTTCAAGGTCTGCATCTTTCCAGTTGCCATCAGCCAATAACTGACGCAACTTGGTGTAGTCTGTACCAACAGCAGATGTCAGTTCATCTTCTGGCATAAATTCTCCTTCGTTTAACATCTTAATCTTTCTAATTGTAGATATCAGTGATTTCTCTCTATAGTTAGCAGAAATTTGAACCTCTTACCCCCAAAGGCTTTACCCGTTTAGAACAGTTCACTCTATAAATGACTCAGGTTAAGTTCAGGCGCTTTTATGCATCTTGAGCTTATAGCAACAAAACGTTACTTTCTCGAAACAGGATAACAGGGGTTTGTACTATACCTTATGGGTCTGATTTCCAGCTACTTACAGCACATTTCTGCTCGTCTTCTTTAGCCTGTTATACGTCTTTGTTTGTCCAAACTCCAACTACATGAAAGCCCCAAACATTTCAATTATCATTCCTGTATTCAA
>JBFLZA010001001.1:0-2268 GCA_040756535.1 Cyanobacteriota bacterium | reverse complement strand
ATATCCGAACGCTTCACGTAGCCCCGCATTTGCTCTATCTCTGCCTGAAGTCGCTGGATATAGGTGTAGTCACCAGTTCCTTTTTCAATGCCCTCGATGAATAAATTAATCATCTTGTAGGCGTGCCCATTGAGCTTGTTATTGGCCGGGTTGTCCTTAATGACTTGGTCACGAATTGCGTACAAATCGGGAAGTGGTGAAATGCCCCCCTCATCTAGCGTTTGTTGCCGGCGGTCAAGCTCTCTCTGCTGGGATGTGGCTTGGCTCTGAGATTTATCCAGCTCTTTCTGTAATCCCCCGATCTGCTTCTGCAACTGCTCGTTTTCCTCCAGCAATATTCTGTGGGCAGTTTCAAATCTATACGCCTTCAATTGCAACTGCTCAAATTCCCGTTTGCTGTGTGCCGATTGCTGCCCGGACTGCTCCGGGCCTATCCTTTTCCCAGGTGCGCTTCAATAGCTGCCGGCAGCCGGGAATCAATTAACTCACTCACCAGAGCCACTAAAGACTCGTTGGCTACCGATGTCTGAGATATTGGGGTGATATCTAGACTATCTAGATTCTCTAAATACGCTTTTACCCACTGATTGAGGAGCGATGAGGCATTAGCTCCATTCTCACGAGCCTTTGCTTTGAAAGCTTCCCATGTTTCTGTATCAATATTAAAGGTGGCTAGTTTCTTACCATCGCCAGTTCTAGACATATAGGTACTAACGTAGATAAGTATTACCTAGACAATTCTATCAATACCTAGATTGCAAGTGTCTATTAGCAACCACAGCAATTCAATGAATCGAAAGCTGTTTATAGTTCTAAGCACTCTTTTTATGGCCGGCTGTACCCCTCCCGAAGCTCCTGAACGTGTTCCCGACTTTGTGGTAGAGAATGCCTTGAGCGGGGACTCTCTCATCCTGTGGAGCAGCTACGAACAAAGGTTTTATCAGATACGTTTGGCCTGCATGGATGAGGCGGGAGGGGCAGAGAGCCGCCACGTTTTGCTCACTAATCTTGATGCAGCTGATCAAATAACTTTCGCGCCTGTGGGTGAGATGAAGCCCACTGGCGGCACACCCCCAACCTCCGCACTGACGGCTGAGGTTTTTGTCAACTTGGGTGACGGGCCTCAAAGCGTGAATGAGGCACAATTGCTTGCCGGTCAGGCCACTTTCAGGAAGGATGCCACTACCCAAAACTGCCCAAGACTTGAGGCGATGAAGCAAGCACAACAAGAGGCGAAAGAGGCGAGGGCCGGTGTCTGGGGAAATGTTAAATAGCCCGCAAAAAGCAATGAGGGCGAGGGTCGGGCAGCTCCTCAAAAATCGGTGGCTGGTGATATCTGCCATCGGGGTTGATGATGAAATATCCTTCTCGCACCTTAATCACGTCGGCCTGAGCTGTTTCAGTCCAAGAACTGCGCCAATTCCTTTTGATGGATTCGATGCTGGCTAGCTCCTTAGTTTCTTCCTCAAAAAGGGGAATCACACAATCGTAGTGCCCGCCAACTTGAACCCATTCTGAATTGCGGTACTCGCCCTTGTGTGCTAATTGTAGCGACCTGCAATACTAAACACTTCAGCCTGCAATCAAGACACTTACGAGCCAGGATTAAATGCAACTGTAAATGTGACTGAGACAGAATTAAATGCAACTGAGCCAGGATTAAGTGCAACTAGCTTGCAATCATCCATTTCAGCCAGGATTTAGTGCAACTATGGCAGTAAAGGAAAGGGTCATTTTCTTTACCGACCTTATTCCCCTCCATGCCCAACCCAAAATCGGCTCAAGTTTGGTAACGAAACTCGGTAACGATATCTAAGGCAACCTATACTGTGAAGCAACGAGTTTGTTTACTGACTTGTTGAGGCTCAAGTCATGTTGATCGGCTACGCGCGAGTTTCAACCGATGACCAAAAATTGAACCTGCAAATGGACGCTTTGCAACAAGCGGGGTGTGCAAAGATTTACTTAGATAGGCGCAAGTGAAGTCAAAGCTGCAAGACTTGGACTGAGACGAGTACTGGAAGTAGCAGGGGCCGGCAGTATTGGGGTTTGAGTAGCAATCGTACAGAAACTTACGCTAAGCCTGAAGTTTTTGCCAGCACCCCTTTAGGCGCGAAACCGCTGCTAAGTGGAGGTTCTATTGATAGTTGCACTTAATCCTGGCTGAAATGGATGATTGCAAGCTAGTTGCACTTAATCCTGGCTCAGTTGCATTTAATTCTGTCTCAGTCACATTTACAGTTGCATTTAATCCTGGCTCGTAAGTGT
>JBFLZA010001000.1:0-2280 GCA_040756535.1 Cyanobacteriota bacterium | reverse complement strand
GAAGTTGGGATGGTTGATAGACCCCAAAAACCGTCGCGTCGAAATCTATCGTCAAGGGCAAGAGGTTGAAGTAGAAGCGCAAGCCCAATCTTTGTCAGGTGAGGATGTGCTGCCAGGGTTTGTACTCCAGTTGGACTTGATTTGGTAATGTGACCCTAGCCGCAGACTGGACGCAAACTTACCTCGCGAGAGGTCACGACTCATGTGCATAGGACAAAACTGTTCCAAGTTTTGATAGATCCCTATCAACTCGGACGAAGCATAAGCATCCCTCGTCCGTCTGGTGCCTGGGAAGAGTGCTAAAGGTGGGACAATACCAGCAGTGATCTGGCTTGAATCGGTAAGCTCCTACGTCCAAGTATCCAGATAGGCAATATCCATCTTCGTTATAGGGTTGAATAAATGGATACTGTCCATCGTAATGCGGCAAAACGGCAAGCAGCCATACTCCACCCCCATTACTATTCTTCCGTAGCCACTTCTTCTTGGCTTGCTCAAATTGCACTGTATCGGTCTTGCCCCAAGGTAGCAGTTTGCTATCTAAAGCTGGGATAAAGTCACTCATCCTGGCATCTGGGCGATCGCATTGTGCCTCTTCATACCTCAATGGTACAGGCCCGTTTTCCATCCAGAGGATTTCTGCTTCTTCACTACCTAGCACTTTCCAATGCCCAATTCTCACCCCAGCAGGGATAAAGGAATAGCTGTGCTTGCTTAACTGCCACTCGCCCAGTTGAATAGTACCCTTAAGCACGAAAATCTCCAAATCGGCAGTGAATATACCCGCTGGTGCCTCAAACTGGGGCGGTAGTACCACTCTTGAAGTGGATGCTCCACAGTCGTGCCACGTTAGCAATCGCCGTCTTCCGGGTACTACTTTCTCTGGCATTCCACTTACTCGCCACCCCTGGCCTTCCGGTACTGCATTGGAGTCAAAGAATTGGTACTGGCGAGGAAGATACTCTTTTGAGATTGCTGTACGTCTTCCCGACAAGCTCATGCGCCCTCTGCCATCTCCACCCCAATCCTCCTTTATAGGCGCGGCAAGCAAAAAGCTATCTGCCTCTCCTTCACTTACGGCATCAAACGATTTGCCCTTGTCACCCATGACTTTGCCGCCTCCACTTTTCTGTGCTCATCTTATCTGATAAGTCGCCTTGTTTGGATGGAATTGCTATTGCATCTCCTCACCTAAAGTGGCTTAAATCATGGCAGCTATATATAAAGACAAATACTGACAGGACAGACTTAGGGGAATTCTATGAAAGTTGCACTGGTGACTGGAGGCACGCGCGGCATAGGTTTAGCCATTTCCCGCAAACTAGCGAGTGATGGCTTCAATCTTGTCCTCGGATACAATTCCAACCACGATGCCGCACTTGAGGCAAAGAACGAGTTGGAAAAGTCTAACGTTAAGGTGGTAACAGTAGCTGGCGATATCAAAAAATCTGAAACAATTGACGCTTTCTTCACAGCGCTAGAGGAAAATTTCAATAGCCAACTGACCGCTTTTGTTCACCTTGCTGGGTATGCCATCACCGCTACAATCCCTGGAGGATTTACTTTTGAACAGTATGAGGAGGCTCAGGAAATCTACCCCAAAGCCTTTCTCAGGTGCATGGAAAAGGCTTTGAATTTCATGCCTGATGGTCAGGGTAGAGTGGTAGTCATTTCGGCTAGTGGTGTTCACAACCCAGGTAAAGTATATGCTATGTCTGCTCCAGCTAAAGCTGGGATGGAGATACTTGCCAAACACTACGCTATAGCAGTGGCTTCACGGGGAATTACTGTGAATATTGTCACTCCGGGTTACATTAAAACTCAGGCGTGGGATGGATATTTAGCAGCGTTACCCTATATCGACCAGTTACCACCAAATGCCACTCCTATGGGCAGATGGGGACAACCTGAGGATGTGGCTCCATTGGTCGCTTTTCTGTGTTCCCAGCAGAGTGGGTTCATCACGGGTCAACATATTTATGTCGATGGTGGGTTGGGACTTTCCTTATTTTGGAATATTCATCGTATGGGCGAGAATTTTAAGTAAAACGCAGCAATTGGAAGCCATTTTTCTTGGAATTGAAGCTCAAAAAAACTGTCCTGTTAACTACGATGTCAAATGCCATAGACCAAATTGAGAACTTTTATCACGCTATCATTCGCAAAGAAGTAGAGCAGATTTGTCAGAACTACGTTTCTGATGAAAAGACTTACGTTTTTATAGAAGGGCCGCGCTACTCTACTCTGGGCTATAGCAATATTTCCAAGGGCTGGCAAGAT
>JBFLZA010000999.1:0-2296 GCA_040756535.1 Cyanobacteriota bacterium | reverse complement strand
ACGTTGAAATTCAATCGATCCATCGGCTTGCTTCCCTTACAACTCGGTCTGCCGAGAGATAATAAGTAAAGGTGAATCAGAGCAAAATTTACTCAAATACTGGTGTGACTCATCTCTGGGCAATTGTAAAATTATGCTACAAATTTCTAATACCGTGACTATTCCAGAGTATGAGATTGAGATGAGTGCAGTGCGCTCAACCACGTCAATACATTAATCAACAATCGTTACTTTGGTACCTAACTTCACCCAACCCTTCTCAATCAACTGCTGCAATGTGTTTGAGTCGAGATGGATGCAGCCACCTGAGTTAGCTTGACCAATATTCTCCGGATTGGGTGTACCATGAAGTGCGATTGAGAACCAGTAGGGCGTTCCCTGAAATGTACTCATCTTGGGACCCGTGATGCTTGTCGTTGAAGTGAGTCCGATATAGCCATTTCCATAGGCTCTGTCTGAGCTACCGTTCCCATCAAAGTCAAGAGAACTCATGTTCTTGAATAGCTGAGCTAATCCTTGCGGAGGGTTAACTAAGTTGCGATACTGAGTAACCTTAACAAAACGCTTAACGTTATCTTGGGCAATCTGGTTGTACTCAGACTTTTTGTAGAGAATCAAGTCTACACTCATCTCGCCTGTGGGAGTAACAAAGTCATTCATGTTTTGTTTGTCTTCGAGTCCGCCCTTGCCAATGCCAATAGTTGTCTTGTAAATCGGAACGCTTTGGTTATTGAGTACCTCTAAGCGCTTGTCTACTCGATGAATGAGAAGCGAGTAACGTTCTTCTTGAATGCTGTTGAGTTTATCAGCATTATTTACGGATACTGGGGAGGATTGTGGCTTGGCTTCAGTTGCGTTTTTTGGAGTTGGAACGACAGCATCAGATGATGTACAAGCGCATAGTGCTATTGGTAGGAGTGCAACTAAGAGCCAGTTTGAGATGAGACGAGATGTTCTGAACACAACTAACCTAACTGAGGCTTGCTCAACTATTTCTCATGATATAGGGGAGATCCTCTAAATTGTTCTACGCCGTGTTTGATATTGCAGCTATAGAGGGAGCTAGTCACCTTTGTAGGCTGGGTTGAGGAACGAAACCCAGCACCTCTATAAATGTTGGGTTTCACTAACGTTCAACCCAACCTACCTGAAGGGGATTTGCAAACTTGACATGCTCCCGGATGCTGCGTAGTTGGCTCGATTGGTTCAATCAACCTGTTTCATAAAGTTTTGAGCAATCAAACCCCTGTTGTCGAGGAACCAGTTGCAGCACAAAGTTAACGCATCTAGGCGTAGTGAAATAAAAACTCCGTGTTTGATATATTGCAGCTATAGAGGGAGCTAGGGGCGTGGCTACTACTTTATGCTGTATATCAGCACCAATAGAGCGAAACCCGGCAACAATTTCCGTGCAATGCTGCACTGTCTATAATCAAGCGAATCAATCATGCTGCAAATTTCTAACACCGTGAGTATCCCAGAGCATGAGATTGAGATGAGTGCAGTGCGATCGCAAGGTGCTGGCGGGCAAAACGTCAACAAGGTAGCGACTGCCATTCACCTGCGCTTTGACATCGTGGCTTCCTCGCTGCCCGATCGCTACAAAGAGCGACTGTTGAAGCTTTCCGACCAGCGCATTACCAAAGATGGGGTGATTGTCATCAAGGCTCAAGAACACCGCAGCCAGGAACAGAACCGAGAAGAGGCATTGCAACGACTGCAAGACTTGATTAAGAATGCGATCGCAGTCCCCAAACTCCGCAAAAGGAGCAAACCGACTCGGAGTTCTCAAAGAAAGCGTCTGGATAGCAAAACTAAGCGAAGTCAGATTAAGACGATGCGAGGAAAGGTTACGGATGAGTGAGAGTGCTGGAGTGAATCTTCAACTCCAATTGCGATCGGCTTCTGGCTGCAATCGTTTAGCCGCGTCAATCACATCTTGCAGTTCTACTGGATCGCTGAACGGATCGGCATCAAGTGTCGTGACCCGATTGAGTTCCTTCTGCCAGCGTCGCAGTTCAGCAATATAAGGCTCGTAAGGCACACGTTTCAGGTCGTCCCCTTCCTCCACCAGGTCGCAAATTCCGTTGTGCAGCCACTCGCCCGTATGCCAATCCGGCATATCAACACCGGGAAATAAACAGATGCCATGCAGATCCATGCCAGAATTATAGCCGTCGCCAGTAAGGTTAGGACGCTGCCTTAAGGGTATGCTCCATTGCCTCTCGTAACGTATCAAATTCGTCTAAGCACTTACGAATCCGGCTCTTGAGCCATGACCAACAGTGCTCAATCT
>JBFLZA010000998.1:0-2302 GCA_040756535.1 Cyanobacteriota bacterium | reverse complement strand
ATATCCAGTTCTTTCGCCTAGTATGCTAGATCAGATGGCTATGGGAAGTATTGCACTCGGCACAATGGTTTGCTTGAGTATATTGATTCGTGAAATTCGGTTCTTAATCCAAGCTTGCAAATCGTAGGCTGAATTTCTGAAGTAACTTTATCCTTATAACTGCCGGGATAATCCCGGCAGTTTTTTTATGTGATGGCTGTAAGAAGAAACTAGCAAAGAGGAAGATGGTAAAGTGCTGGAGCAACCAACTTGTGATAGATAGTGAACCAGTACCTGTGCCAAGGCAGCGATTCACGCCAGTGGAAAAACTAAAGCTGCTGGATTATCACCCGCTGTTTACGGGTCGGTGTCCCCGCTGCGAGATGCCTTTTGATATGAAGAACCCGCCCCTGGTGCATTGGGATTGCTCTAAGTGTGAGTGGAGCGATGATAGTGTGTGAGGGCGAACGCTAGATGAAACAACTCACCAATGAAATACCAATAAGTGAAAAGGTTGCCGATTGAAGTCCGTGCCAATTGGCACGCTTTTTTGTGCGATCGCCCTTTCAGAAAAAAAGCCCCACAACGTAGAGGGGCTTGAGGTTGAAAAAGCTTGGTATATCACCATTAACAGATATGCACTCAGCTAGCTGTATCTTCTTGATTTAGAGCTTCAGAAATGGAAGTCAGGGCACTGCGGATTTCTGCCTTCATCGCTTGAGCTTTCGCTCTTATCCCCTCAGTGTTCTCTTGTAAAGCAGTTAGATGAGTATTGATTCTTTGGATGTAATCGAGAGATGACTGGATGCGTGTAATTTGAGATTCTATGGCATTGCAGTCCAACTTTGAACGATGGGCTTGTTGCTCTGTTAATTTGTGCCTCACCACTAGAAACTGAATCGCTACCGTCAGCAGTTCGTGTGTCGTCGCTACCCAGATTCCTTGAGAACATACTCCATCTGTCCATTCTCCAACTTCAGATGCTAATCCTTGACGAGAACGACTCACAAAAATAGCAGCCTTCGCTTCATACAGAGCCATCGCTTTCGCTAATTGCCCAGAAATTGCTTTACGACCCCAACGTTCAGAAGGTCGGTTACGCGCCTCAATGATAATCGATAGTTCTATCGCTGCTAGCGAGTGGGAAGTCAGTTTGATGAGAATATCCCCTGGCTGGTTTCTTTTGGCAACATAATGTACCTCAGCTCCACCCAACTTAGCCCAATCTTGCAATTCCAATAGAACCGCTTCTTCATAACTAGCTCCTTTAGCAATCGTCTGCTCAAGAACCGATTCCACCAGCTCTTGTTCTCGGATTTCTTGAGCCAATTCTTTGACTTCCAGCGCTAGCGGTGCAATCGCTTCTGCGACAACTGCTTTCACAGATGAGGCTAAAGCACCATTAGAAGTCGTAACCTTTGCTAAGGCAGTAGTGAATGTTCCCTGCACTGAGTCTGAACGTTTAGAGTCCAACAAGTCTTGAATCTTTTTCAAGGCGCTACCCAAAACCGAGGATTGCTTAGACGGATCAATATCTTTAGCGAGTAAGGTTCGGACTTCATTGACTTGAGTGGTGAGAACGGCTTGAGTCAGATTAATACTGTGTTGTACCGGAGCGAGTAACTGACCGTCTTGAGTCCCAAGTTGATGAACTAATCTTTTCTCAATCGTCTCTGGAATCACTGCAACAGCTTGATGAAACTCAGACAGTAGAGACTCCATCTGCCGTTTGACAAAATCAACGTCACTACGGGTTTGAGTTCTCTGCAAGCAAAAGAAACCAATTTCAAACGCCCTCACGCAAGCGCGTTCGCGTTCAGATTCGGGTAGATGTTGTAGGTAGTTCAAGGCATCGGGCAGGAAAACTTCTAACTCGTGAATCTTGATTCGGTCTAAAAGTAACTCAACTTTTTCGGTTACTCCAGAAGTGTTTAAACCGTTTAAAGGTTTTTTTCCATTGGCAGTTGACATGGATTAATTCCCGCTTTATTTAAAGACTTCTGGGCAACATAATGTGGTTTGATTGCACCAGACAAGGGGTTTAAGAAGAAGTTGGTACTGAATCGCGACCAATTACTGTTGTGGGAAGTTTGGCGGTAGAGTAATTTGTCCGTTTTTGACTAATTGAAGGAATTGATTGAGCAGGTCAAGTTGTCTGAGTAAGTGAGGCAGATTTTGGGGTCTTCGGGTAAAGTTGGTTCCCCAATTCTTGACCGTCTGAGAACTCAATCCAGTTGCTTTAGTTAAAGCGTTAATGCAGCTCTTTCTGTAACCTTTATTTGGGTGAGCTGCTACCCAATGAGTGCAGTAGTCCATTGGTTCT
>JBFLZA010000997.1:0-2303 GCA_040756535.1 Cyanobacteriota bacterium | reverse complement strand
ACGACATGGTAACGCTGAAGTTGTGCAAAAGTGAAAATGCGATCTGCGCTTCGCAGCAGCGCTTCGCTATCGCGTACTGCCTCCAACTGTTCGCCAACCTGTCCCAATGTCCGTTGCAACCAACGGTCAACCGTGCGGTCAGTTGGTCCTGTGGTTAGCACTTCAACAGGTGATACAAAAACACCCTCTGCCACCGCTTCTAACTGCGCTTCCCGATGACGTGTTACGTGCGCCTTAATTTCTCCTTCAAACCCCTGCGTTGAAGGTTGATAAAACACTTGTCCCTGCAAACTACTCGGCAAGTACTGTTGAGCGACCCAATGGTCGCGGTAGGCGTGAGGATAAAGATAACCTGCTCCATGCCCCAATCCTCTCTTGTCCCGGTTAGCATCCTTGAGGTGATTGGGTACTTCCGCCTCCCGTTCCTTCTCAACGAGGGCTAGGGCATCAAAAAAGCCCATGACGCTGTTAGACTTGGGAGCGTTGGCGAGATAAAGCGTAGCTTGAGCCAAGTGATAGCGTCCTTCCGGCATCCCCACCCACTCAAAGGCACTCGCGCAGGCATTAACGACCACTACGGCATTGGGGTCAGCCAGTCCCACATCTTCACTGGCTAAGATTAACATGCGCCGGAAAATGAAGCGAGGGTCTTCTCCGGCATAAACCATTTTGGCTAGCCAGTATAAAGCGGCATCAGGATCGGAACCGCGCAAACTTTTGATAAAGGCACTAATCGTATCGAAGTGGGCGTCTCCCTCTTTGTCATAGAGCACTGCCCTTTGCTGTATGGATTCCTCCGCCACAGCCAGCGTAACGCGAACAGTCCCAGTTTCGTCGGGGGGTGTGGTTTCAACTGCCAGTTCCAAGGCATTGAGTAAGGAACGGGCATCACCATTGGCAACATTGACCACATGAGCGATCGCATCTGGCTCTACTATTACAGATAGTTTCCCATAACCGCGTTCTGAGTCAGCTAGTGCCTGCTCAAGGACGCGGCGCAAGTCCGCTTCATCCAGCAGCTTGAGCTGAAAAATGCGCGATCGGCTCACTAAAGCTTTGTTAACTTCAAAGTAAGGATTTTCTGTCGTCGCACCAATGAGAATAACCGTCCCATTTTCCACCCAAGGGAGCATTGCATCTTGCTGCGACTTATTGAAGCGGTGAACCTCGTCTACAAAAAGGATAGTACGCTGATTGTGATCCTTTTGGCGTTTTTGAGCGGTAGAAATTGCCTCCCGAATCTCTTTTACCCCAGACAGAACAGCATTAATCGCAATGAAGTGAGCGCGAGTGGTGTTAGCGATAATCCGAGCAAGAGTAGTTTTCCCCGTGCCAGGTGGACCAAAAAAGATGACCGAAGAAAGCTGATCAGCTTGAATCGCACGGCGCAACAGGCGTCCCGGTCCAATGATGTGGTCTTGACCGATAAACTCATCGAGGGTGCGAGGACGCATCCGAGCTGCGAGGGGTTCCTCGTTGTCCGTTGATTGTTGGCGCTTCTTGTCGAACAAGTCCGTTTTCACCCGAAAAGCAAATTGGCATTTGCCAGTATAAGGCAACCCTTCACCAGCTAAAAATCATTAAAGCCAAGTTTAAATGTGCAGTTTTGCTACGTGTCCTGTCGCCAGGACACAGCACATTTTAGTTTAATCTAGTACGTTGTTAAATTCCAGTCGGCTGGAATTTAACAAGAGCCGGGGCGATCGCACTTGTCCCCAATGATTGTCTGTAGTTGTAATATTACTAACGCCCCTTAGAAATTATCAGGAACTCGTTTGTATCAAAGATTGGCGTGATCGCGTTCCTCACCCTAATCGGGGGTTGGTAAGGAGGAAACTGGAAGCCGTTGTCGTAGACTTCGTCTCGCGAGAGCTAACACGCATACGGAGGAAAGTTTCCCCCTTACATGAACTCTTCAACGTAACAGGCGTCCTTATTGATAGGTATAACCATCGTTCCTGTGAATAAATGAACAAGATTTTAGTGCTTACGCGATTGCTACCTCACAACTGGTGATTTGCGTACTCAGCTTATCAGTCATCACAGCGATTAGCTTCGCTAGTGCCGTAGGCAATCGCTAAAAAGCGAGTGCCAGCATCCGGCTATCGGATGCTGGCACTCGAAGATTCTTAATCTGATTTATTAATGTTTAGGGTCTTTAAATTGGCTGACCCCATTTGAACTTATATGAAGTTTTTATCAGAAAAAGTCAGCTTTTCCTGATTATTTTAGATTTTATTTATATTCTTCTCCTACCTTGGATAGAAGCAGACTTACCCTAGTAGCGTTCTTTTCTGCTCTCG
>JBFLZA010000996.1:0-2317 GCA_040756535.1 Cyanobacteriota bacterium | reverse complement strand
TTGAGCCGCAAACCTCTGAAGATTATTGGGAAATTCTGCAAATGGTTCCTCGAGATATTTTGTTAAATGCGCTCAACTTCTCTCAACAAAACTGTCACCGTCCTCTCCCTGACAACTTGTTGAATCATCCTTGGGCTAGCGTTCGCTCAAAAATTGAACTAATTTGGAACCCAACAACAAGAGAATGGTTAAACAACTTCCTTGATTCTTTTGCCAATATGGCTCCTCCTGACCAACATTGGTCGGAGTCCTATCGTTTTCAAGTTGCATCCAAGTTGGCAACAGCCATCAAGATGTTTCTAGATGATGAACTATGACTGTCAGAATTAGCGAGGAGGAGTTCTGTAAGCTTCACATCCCGCTGATCTTTGTTTTTAAATTCTGGATCAAAGGCAATCTGCCTTTCGATTGGAATCAGCAGTAGGTGCGTTTGGTGTAAAGTTTTTGAGTTCAGTTTTCAAGTTGAGTTAGGCTTCCTCAACTTTGGCAATTCGTGCGGGGAGGTTAGTAACTCACCGTTCTCAGAGATCCCAAATGGACTCTATAGCTAACGCCAATCGGGAATTGAGAAAATAGTCCCCGATTGACAAATGACAAAATCACAACCCACAACCCGCCTGATAAATCTGCCAACGCGAATCGCCAAAATCGAACGCGAGTTACTCGTAATGAGAACTGAACTGCAAAGGCTTTATAAAGAACGCGATCGCATTGCCCTTCCAATAGAACGCCGAGTTGCATTTGACTTAAGCCAGGAGTGCAAAAATAAAGAGCAACGAGATGTAAGAGCTAAAGAGCTGTTGCTCGAATCGGGCGAATATCAAGAAACTTTAAGAGCCATTGGAGAGCAAGAACTGCTGGTGGCTGAAACAGAAATCAACTTGCGACAGCTAGAACGGCAATTCTCGACAGAGAAGCTTGTTGCACGATGGGGGCTAGCGTTTCAATACAGCATGGCAGCGCAAATGTTTGATTTTGATGAGGTGACAGTCAACAACGGCAGCGATCGGCTGTAAGCAGCAGCGCTGGGTACGCCGACGCTCGTTCCAGGCTAACGCCTCGCTTCGCTAACGCTAACGCGATCGCGTGTAAAAATTTAACGGCAATCCCTCTTATAGGGAGAAGTATGGAGCGGGAAAACCTGCTCTTACTTTTTGCAATATATGGGTAACCAATGTGTCTTGAATGCCTGTCCACTTTTTTTGCAAGATTGTACTGATTAGGAGTGCTTTCTTATTATTTCAACTCTGACTTTGCCGCCCTTTAAAGCCTATACTTACCGCAGTGGTAGAGGTCAGTGCTTATTGTCTGGTTAGCGCGAAGCCCTTCGTGCCGCTACGAAGAGCGCACCTCAAAGCTCCCATTTCAACCATTACTTTGTCGAAATTCCTTTCTTTCAAGTTAGAGATTGCCAAAATTTGCAATGAAAGAGCAAGTATATGTACTTATCCAACAGTCAAGAACACTAGGGTTAAATTTTAAGCTTAGGCTTTAAAGCATGACGAGAGCCGGAATCTTTTTAAAGCATTAGTTTGCCGCAACGACAAAGTCAAACTTTAAATCACACTTAAAGCTGTTATTAAATTAAAAAATTCGAGGGGCTAGCGCCTGATAAGAGTGAAATAAATGGTTCAAGGAAATTAGTAACATGGCAGCTTCCAAAACTAAATCCCTGGTTAACGTTGCACAACTTGATGAGCAGTTTGGTGAATTCGCGGTGGCTGACTACAGCGAGTCAATCTATCCAGCATTATATTATGCGCTCCGCGAGGTCATGGGAATCAAGTGCCAAGCCGCGATGAGGCAGCAGGATAAAAGATTCGACTGGAAAGCGTTCAATGCGAAATTTACCGAGGTAATGGGCGGTACGAAACCCGAAGAACGCAAGTACACTCTTGAGCAATTAATCCAGTACGCAACAACCAAGACAGGCAAAGGCGTAGAAGACCTGCTGGAAATCAATCGCAAGAGTTGGGAACGCCGCAATAATCGGAAAGGCAAGAATAACGGTTCCGAGCAAGGGGAAATCGTTGAAGACGAATTCTAAGAACGAGCCTGTTACTGCCTTAAGAACTAGCCCTTCGGGGCTTAGTTTTTTTTGCGGATTCAGATCGTTTTATGTTATCGATTCATGCATATATTGAACTGAAAAATTCGAGGGGCTAACGCCTGCTAAGAGTGAAATAAATAGATTCAATAAAAGGACTAAAACACATGACAGCTTCCAACAATAAGAAAGCCCTGGTTAACGTTGCACAACTTGATGAGCAGTTTGGTGAATTCGCGGTGGCTGACTACAGCGAGTCAATTTATCCAG
>JBFLZA010000995.1:0-2318 GCA_040756535.1 Cyanobacteriota bacterium | reverse complement strand
CAGTGGGGCGTCCCCCAGAACCACAGGGTTCTAGTCCCAGAACTCCCCAGCAAGGTAGACCTTCCATTTCTGAGCCCAGGGGTAACTCAATTTGGGATAATCCGGCAGCAGTCATCGGCATTGGTGCAGCCTTGGCGTTGCTGGCAGGATTGGGTTCTTATGCCATTATCAGTTCCTTCAGGCAAGAAGACCCTCCGGTGGTCGTAACGCCCACTGAGACTCCTACAGAAATACCACCTCTAACCGAAACCCCAACACCGCTACCGACTACAGAACTGACACCAACGCCAACCCCGACCCCGACCCCGACCCCAACACCAACCCCGACCCCGACGCCAACTTCATATAGCCAGCGCCTGACTCTTCCCGTCGGTCAAACAACCACAAGAACCGGGAATTTAAGAGCAGACACAACCGTTAACTACATCATCCGGGGTGAACAAGACCAAAGACTAGCAGCCAGGATAGCCGATGAAGGGGTCTTGTTGACCCTACTCGGACCCAATGGAAAACCTATTGGCAACCGGGCGCAGCGGGTACAGCAATGGGAAGGAACCTTGCCCTTTACTGGCGATTACACCGTTCAACTGAGTCCAGTTAGAGGTTTGGCGGATAGCGATTACACGCTAGCACTGACCGCGACCGAACCTGAACCTGAACCAACCCCAACCCCAACCCCAACCCCGACCCCAACCCCAACCCCAACCCCAACCCCGACTTATGACACAGAACCAGTGAACTTGTCGGGTCAAAACACCTTGCAGCTTGCCGGTCAAACCAGTCCGCAAACAATTAAGCGCTACTTAGTCAAGCTTGAGGAACGTCAGCAGCTAACTGTAGAGGTTCCCAAAACGAGTAATGTAAGTGTAGACATCCGCTATCCTAACGGACAAATCGTACCAAATGCTTCGGGAGCCAAGTTTTGGCAGGGTGAGGTTCCCAGCAGTGGTGAGTATAGGATTGATGTGATTTCCAAACAACCGACCAAATTTACACTAAATGTTAGTGCTAACAACCCCACCTCTCCCAACTCACAGTAATTAACCGTTGAACGTACTACTCATTACTGGCACCGATACCGGAACGGGCAAAACGGTTTTAACCTCTGCCCTAGCTGCTTACTGGCAGACTTACCGCCCTCAAGAAAGTTTGGGGATTTTCAAACCCATTCAGACGGGGATAGGAGATTGCGAGTTGTACCAACAACTGTTTGACCTCAAACAAACCCCGGAACAAATCACCCCCTTGCACTTCCAGACGCCTGTCGCACCGCCAGTGGCGGCAGAATACGAAGGACGTAGTGTAGACTTGGGCTTAGTTTGGCAGGCGTTTAATACCCTACAACAGCAACGCCAGTGGGTGCTGGTGGAAGCGTTGGGAGGATTGGGTTCACCGATCACGCACGAACTCACGGTAGCGGATTTGGCAAGAGATTGGCGGTTGCCTGTAGTGTTGGTAGTGCCAGTAAAACTAGGTGCAATAGCGCAAGCAGTAGCTAATGTTGCTCTGGCCCGTTCTTCAGGTGTCCAACTCCAAGGCATTATCCTCAATTGCGTCCAACCGTGTTCGGAGGAGGAACAGAGGAATTGGGCACCGATTGACCTCATTGAGTCTCTAACGAATGTTCGGGTTTTAGGCACCTTGCCTTATTTGGCTGACCCCACAGACCTCTCCAAGTTAGCTCAAACGGCTTCAAATTTAGATCTAGAGCGACTAATGGCACACTAGAGCGTCATATTGATTCCGTTTGAATACTCATCGTAAGGACAGACAGTACTGAACGCCCCCTTGACTTTAAGGGGAAATTTAGCATATTTGTCAATGTTTGATTCAAACATAAACAAATTGCTTCACAATTGTGCATTCCTCCCAACACCGTTAAGAAGCACATGAGAAGTATTCATGCCAAGCAAAAAGAAACTTTTGGTATTGAAGAATGAAGCTGAAATCAGCCTGAGATACCTTTTGTGATGTTAAAGACATGACACCAACTCGGCTGCCTGCTAAACTGCAATCAGCTATATCCCTCCTACTGTTTCCAGAAGACGAGCAATGGTAAAGCGCTTAACCAGTCGCCCTCTAGTAATTGCGGCTGTGCTGATCGTCTTCATGGCCCTTGCGCCAGTTCTCAAGCTATCTACCCAGCAATCTAATATGACATCTGCACCTCAGTTGCTCACTGACCCGTTTTTGCAACTGCCGACCGAGAATTCAGTACGAGTGGTTTGGTTTACTGAGTTTGAGGGGTCTGGTCACAGTGTCGCATACGGACGGGGACTGACGCGGAGTGAGATCGCAAAAACCACTAAACTCAGTCG
>JBFLZA010000994.1:0-2323 GCA_040756535.1 Cyanobacteriota bacterium | reverse complement strand
AAACTCCTAAGCTCTTTAGTACTGAGACTACAAAAACTTAAGTCTAATCCCTTTATAGAAATCATTAAAGCCGCTGGCAGAGAAACCGTTGTCGCTGTAGAAAGTGCAGAACGAGCTCATGCCTTAGAACAGTTTTTAACAGGAAGTCACAATTTTGCATCGAAACCTCAAATTTTACCATTCAGCCAGATTCGAGGTCTAGGTGGAAAAAAACTAATAGTTATAGGTCAGCCCAAGGCTCGTCACCGTGACCTCTTGCAAACGACTTTCTTCCGCCAGATTGATGTCTTGCTGTGGTCAGCCTTGGCTGAGCGTGCCGAACGGTGGTGGAGCAATCTAGAAGTTGATGCTAGAAAATGGCACAGTAAAACTTGGCTGGCGTTAACGGGGAAAGAAGAGGTAGGACGTTATAGCTATAGTCCTCACTATACATCAGTTCAGGTAGTCAATACAGGAAAAGCAAAGCTGTCTAAGAGTATTAATTTAGCTAAGCTTGAGGAAAGTTTCAGTACCTTGAGTGGAAGTAGTTTAGATTCTGGCTTGACAAGTTCTATTTCAAGGAATTTAGATTCTCACTATTTAGTAAAGTTTGAGCGTGAATGGAGAATTAGAGTTGCTCCGGGTAGCGAATTCTTAGTGCTATTGCGTAAACAAGCTCAGGTTGTTGCTGTCAGAGAACTTACTGCTGAGACAAAGGTTGTCTTGTTTGAGGGCATGAACCGCGATGAGTTATTTGCTCAGAAGGCTGGTTTGCTTGAGGATACCAGAGATAATTATCTCTATAGTGTACAGCTAGATGCTTGGCGAGAATTAGTTAAGCAGCAGGTTGAAAAATCTGATTTGCAAACGATATGCCGACTTATTTCGCGTGACACAGGCTTCCCCATTGGTGAAGAAACAATTCGGTACAACTGGATGAGTGGTGATGACCTTTTGAGCTTACCTCGTGAGAGAGAACATTTCTTTTGGTTTCTACCACCGTTAGTTCGTTCTGGATTTGAAGAATTTTGGCATAAGGCTAATGAACTGAGGGTTAAGCGTAGACAGCTTGGTCAGGTAATATCTGCCTGTGTTCAAGAGGGTTGGAAGGAGCGAAAATCAGATGAAATTATCTTTCAATATCAACAAGTTTATATCACTGTTGGGGAGTTGCGAGATGCCATGCAGATACTAAAAGTGCAGTCATGCCCTCAACTGATTCATAAAAAACCTGAATATCCCATCAATCGTCTTTTTAAGCTAGCAGAGAGAGTAAGTTAAGTTATGAAACCTGAATTTATACTCAGTGACAATGGTTTAGATGTATCTAACCAAGAAAGGCAGGAAGAACATTTACAGTTTGTAGAGAGTTTTTATAAGCGCATACACGGTCATGTCACAGGGATATCAGAGCATCGGAGCGTAGTCAAAGGTGCAACTGAGCCGCGACGCTTGATGCCAACTGGATACTTATCACCCCTGCCACCGCCTGCCGCCGTTCCATCAAGTAGCCAACAGCAAAATACTTTCCGTCCAAGCAACTGTGGTTTAGCTATTAACCTAGCACCAGACTGCAATAAAAAGCAGTTGCTTATTGAGTTGAAAGTTCGATTCAGTGTTTTTTTGCCTAAAATTGATTTGAGTAAAGTTGCTGAGAAGTCACTACGCTCCATGTGGCAGCGTTTTGATATCAGTGCTGCCATCAATTCAAGCATTCAGGATTTAGTTTCTGATTCTTCCCCCACCCTTCTCAAACTGAATCAAGATATTGCTGAACAAATCAAAAAGGTATCTGAAGAACATCAAAAAGCTCCGCTCGCTTGGTTATTTGGACTCCCTCAGATTATTGATGATTTGAATGAGCAAGAGATTACCTTGGCTAACGAGAATCAGCAAGGGCTTCAGGCAGAACTCCGTAAACGAGTTTTGAGCAAATCCGAAAAGAATAAAAATAAGAACGAGGAAAATAAGAGTGATGTTCAACCTGGTCAAGTTACTCCTGTTAACTTCATCGTGACGGTAGAAGCTCAAAAGCGAAATTTGGGTGGACAAACGAGGTTACGCCTATTTTTAAGAAACAAGAGTGACCAGGTTGGGGGATTTAATGACCCTAGAGATACAGGTTTATTTGGGGCTTATTTAGAAATTAAGTTGCCCGAAGAAATGTGGCAACCTATAGAGCTATCTCGCTTTCAGATTTCTTATCAAGTACATTCTACTGTTCCTGCTCAAGGAATTAACTGTACACCGGGGGTCGATAATAATCAGGGGATAGTTCGTATTTGGACTGAGTTTTTACCAGTTTACTGGCAGACAAGACTTTATACCGCTGGTATTCAAGCTC
>JBFLZA010000993.1:0-2343 GCA_040756535.1 Cyanobacteriota bacterium | reverse complement strand
AAACCGCCGCCGTGAATGGGAAAAGCAGCGGAAACAGGCAAAGCGTCACCGACTCGGTATTGAAGACCGAAACGCCCAATATCGCCAGATTGCCCAACGTCTCGATCTCTCGCAACGACATCGACAACTTTTGCGCGATCGCGGATTAACGGATGCCGAAATTGACTTTGCCTATCAGCAGGGATGGATTAGAACTTGGCAGCCGGGTAATCAAACCTTCAATGCCAACCCTCTTCTAGCAGGAATCAACCCCATCACCCACAGGTTAACTGGCGCTGATGGATTTTCCATCGCTGCCTGCGAACCCGATGGAAAAATTACTGGACACCAAATCGCTACCGATAACCGCGATCGCTTGAGTAAATACATTTGGTTATCCAGCAAACGTCACAGTGGCTGTGGTCCGCAGCTCCCCAATGGAGAGCTACCACTATTTGTCTGGAAGCACCCAGGAACCGCAGAAATCCAGGAAGTGTACCTAATAGAGGGTGGTTTAAAATCCCTGCTGGTTGCTTTCTGGCTGTGGAGGGAAGGCAAGAAACATATTGTTGTAATCGGTACTGCCTCTGCTGCCAGATACGGTCAGCAAACGCTACAAGATTATTTAACGCGATTAGGGGCAAATCGAGTCAAACTCCTGCCTGACGCTGGTGCGATCGCTAATCGGCACATTAACAAAGCCAATCAACAAACCCTAACATGGCTGCAAGAGTGGGGCTACCATCCCCTCGTAGCTGATTGGGGACAACTCCATGACAAGTCCCAACCCGACTTTGACGAACTGTTAGCCCAAAACAGAGGTAACGACGTTCGATTCATTAGTGCTGGCGAATACTTGGAGCGCTCACCTTTTGAAAATTCAGAACAACAGCGCTTAGACGAGTTCGAGGTATGTCATGGTTTCACCCGTTGGCTGAAGCGTCTTTTCGACAGACACAGACCCAAAAAAGGTTTTGGACTAAAGCCACTTCAAAAACCAGTTGAGCTGCCACCAGTTATTCACTACAAGCCAGGTAAGCTGCCCTCTCGCTCGTCATGCAATGGTATTGTGCCAAAAATCATCTACAAAAAAGGCGATCGCTTGCTGCTGTGGAAAGAAGCAGTAATTGCAGGTTGGCAACACATCCTCGATACATCAGCACCAGGATTGGGTAAGAGTCACACGGCGGGTTTGCTTAGTGCCAAAAGCCTGGGAATTGACCAACTTTGGTACTTTGCAGAACTTACCCGCAACGTTACCACACCTTCAGTGCGAGAAAACTTCGCCTATCTCGAACCCCGTCATAACGGACTCAAACAGGATAGCGATCCAACCGGAAAAACCTATCTCAGGCGACCGAAAGCTGGCGAAACACCTGACACTATCGGCAACTGCCACCGAGCAGAGCTATTTTTGGAATTGTACGCTAAGAACCTACCTTTTATTGAAGGTACTGATAATCCCGTTTGTGCAGGCTGCCACTTGTCTGGAGCTTGTCGCAGCCGTGTTGGCGCTGGCTTTGGGCATCGGCGAAAGCGCTTCCTTACCTTTCAATCCCCCAACATACTAGCTCACTTGGATAGTACACCTGGCTCGGACTTCGAGTGGGGTAAAACTGGCTTGATTTTTGATGAAGCCCTGCGTATTATCAAACCCCTTAAGTTAGTTGAAGTCAAACTAAAAGATGTCGAACAGGCTCTTGCCCAATTGGCTTTAAAAGCGCCTGAAATCAACACAGCTCTAACTCCCATATTTCAACTGCTGATTGACTCTCTTAGCGGCAAAAAGAAACTACCTCGCTACGGCTACAAAGATGGAGAAGTGCGGCAACTTTTTTGGGATGCCTTAGTCTCCCCCAGTATCCAAGAAGATGCTTTCACTGAACCGTTTCAAGGACAGTCGTGCCAATTAGCCTGTACTATGACGGATTCACCCTTACCACCCCTTATCCAAAAAGCTGCCGCTGTCCTTGAACCTGATTTAAGCTTCTTACAGGAACCTGATGGTGTTTCGGTAAAGGATGTCCCCTCAAAGTGGAAAGCGATCGCTTTTAGGGCTAACCAAATCCTGAGACAGCAATCTTATCAGGAAATGACCTCTAAAGCCTTTAATGTGCCACTAAACTGGTTGGTGCTGTTTCTCGAGGTATTGACTGGTGCAGTACGCGGTGCGTTGCAACTGGAACGTGGCAAACTCATCGTTGCTACCCGCAATAACAGACACAGCGATATCGCCCTCGGGTCGAAGTGGAACGTTTACCTCGATAGCACTGCTAACCGCCAATATCTGGGATTGTGGCTTGACATACCAAAAGCTGAGATTTTGCACGTCGAGCAAGTTCTTCCTAGTTACAACAACCTCCA
>JBFLZA010000992.1:0-2352 GCA_040756535.1 Cyanobacteriota bacterium | reverse complement strand
AGTTATACGCCGGATACACAGGTAAAACTATACGCCGGATACACAGGTGAAATCGAGAGTTATACGCCGGATACACAGGTAAAACTATACGCCGGATACACAGGTCAAAGGCTCAAAATCATACGCCGGATACACAGGTCTTCATGAAAATTTGTTACATTTGGCGGTTGCTCGACATCTAAAACACTGTCGCTAGTAACCCAGAGCTGAACGCTCTTGTTAAACTATTTGCTCAACTAGAGGTATTGAGTGTGAGTCAGGAACATACTGTTTTCCCAGTAGATGGACAGCTCGTGATGGTATTGCCGAGAGCGGGAGCCTCGCTGAGAAATCCTGATGTGCAACTGCCAGTTCTTCGCACGGATGGAGATGGTTATTATCTGGAAATGCGAGTTGATGCTGACTCGAAAGACGAAAGCGAAGTGGCAGTGACTCGCCGCGTCCTGCTGGAGAATCTGACTACGGAGGAATGGGAAGAACTGAAGGCTCAGTATGCCAATCTGGATCTGAGTATCTGTACAGACCACGGAATCAGCAAAGGACTGGAGAAAATTCAGGATCGCCGGGTTCAGCGCTTGTTTATGGCATTGCTGACCTTTTTAAACCCGCGACAGGTGGCGATCGTACTGTTCCTGTATAAGAAAGCAGCTCAGCAGGGTAACAGTCCTTTGGTCTCTTTTCGTTCCAACGATCTTCTGGAAAGTCTAGGCTATAGCCGTGCTAAAGATGGTAGCTTCCCAGCGAGATCGCGCTCGCAGCTCAACCAAGACTTAGTTGCCCTCCACAGAACTGAGTTGGTGCTAGCCCAGTCTCTTAACAAAGGCAACACAATGGGAGCAAAGGTCATTGTTAAAAGTATCCTCCGCATCCGAGACTACGAAATTGATAAGGTGCCGCGAGACTTCGATTTAGCGAAGGCGGCTGACTATACCTATGAGCTGGCTGATGCTTACACAGTGGCGCTGGAGTTCTTTGATGGACCTGGTCGGACAGGGGATTATGTCCTGTTGTCCAACAGCGTTGACATGACTCAAAAAGTGGGAAGCAATGCCAAGCATGATTACAAGATGAAGCTGTTGGTTTATCTTGCCAGCCGAATGAAATGGGATAAGCTCCAAGAAGGGCAATATCTGAAAATTTCCAAGCAATATCTGTTCAAGAATCTAGACCTGCTAGGCAGTAACCTATCGAGAAACAACCAAATTCTGTGGCGGACGATAGAGGAACTACAGCAAGAGCGATATATTCTAGAAGCCCTAGAGTTGCCAGGGAAGCGGAAGCTCACGAATATTCAGTTTCAAATCAATCCTGAGAAAATACGTTGCAGCAATTGAATATCTAGAGCTTTCTCCCTCTCAATATAGATGCGCGAACCCACAAACCGACAAAAATTGTAAATTTGCACATAAGTTGAAATTTTTCCTACGGATTGACGGCACTTTCAGCCTCCTCATTTGCACATAAGTTGAAAGTGATTTATCCAATAGGTGAAAATTTCTCACCCAATTTGGGTATTAAATGAAACTTTCCAACATTACCTACTCTTTTAAGCCTGAAACGTTTACTTGTCAAGGATGTGAGCTTTAAGGGCAGGTGTGGAGTCGCCCGGAGGGAGCGATCGCTCTTCCATGCCAGGGAGTGAGTGCGAGTACGCTGTATCGTTCTCACGTTTCAAGTTATGTGCCAAATTTTCACCTTATGTGTAACGGTTTTCACTTTATGTGCAAACCGACAAAAAATCCCGATGTTTTGCTAGGTTGATGCCACTCTGTGTAAGATAATGTTCTCTTATTTTACATGGCAGGGAACAGGGAAAGAGGACGCTCCCGACAAGGTGGCGACTGCGGACGAGAAGAATTATGGGATGTAGAGGCGAGAAAAACGTACAGTAGACGAAATCTACCAATCGTCCCCAAGAATTGAAGAGAAACCGGGGATGACAAAGTAAGGGAGTACGGTGTGTCTATACAGACAGATGGAGAAGCTTATTTTCCGACAATGATTCTGATTATCCGTGAACCAGCGACACCAGAACAAATCAGTCAAATGGCAGACGCCTATTTCGGACTAATGATAAAACTAGCAGTAGATGTCAAGCGAGAAATTCTTGCAGGCGGTGGCGAACTGCATGCCGACTGCGAACGAGCTTTACTAGAAGATGGTAGTCAACAGGAAGAGATTTGGGGGGCTGATTGGTATCCTGAACTCAAGCGAGTCGGATTTGAATCTTTAATTAATATTCGACCCCGCCAACAAAATCGGGGGATGGAAATAAAAGACCCGGTTCTCCGAGAAAAAATTGAAATAATTGTCCGTCAGTTGTTGGAGATAAGCTAATGGAACGTCCAGCCT
>JBFLZA010000991.1:0-2355 GCA_040756535.1 Cyanobacteriota bacterium | reverse complement strand
ATAGTTAGGATTTAGTTCAATCGCTCGGTCAAAATCAGCGAGTGCTGCTGCAAAATGCTCCATCTGCCGATACGTCTCACCTCGCTGTGCGATCGCTCTAGTATCATCAGGGTTCTGTTCTATTCCCCGATTGAGTTCAGCCAAAGTATCTTGATAACGCTCCATCAGATCGCCTTCTCCCCTATCCTTTCTTCTGCCAAAGACAGACCCAAACGCGCCATCATTTCCCGATCCACAGGCGCTGGCGCTAGAGGCGGCACATAAAGCGTAGAAACTAAAGTCACAGGAGCTGCTGGCAGCTTGAACAGAGGAATCCGCTGCATCACAGCCTCGCAAATCGGATAATAAACTGCCGCCTCGTAAACCATCACCTCATGGTCAGCACCATAATGCGTTTCTAAGACCTCGGTTAACACCCTTAGGCCCCGCAAGTGCCCCCCTTCTTGGTAAAAACCCAGATTCCCAGTAAACGCAATTTGCCACAAAATTAAGGCGCTAGTCGGGTCAAATTTGCGCCCCCGGATGAGAAAGTCCGTTGCCTCAAAACTTTGACAACCATGTTTGCCTGGGTCAAGACCGATGTCAGCAAATAAACAATCTTCCGCCGAAATACCCGGTAACATCTGCGCCCTAAACCCCTCACGCCGCACCAGTCTGATTGCTTCGTGCGCTGGAGTGGCAAACACACCCGGATGACCGTAAAACACAGCACAAACATTCAATCCCTGACGCACCTCAGCCAAAATTCGCTCGACCATCTCCCGATACGTCTGTCTACGCCGTTGATTGTCGGTGTTATAAGGTAAAGCTTCTGCCGTTGCATTGAGCGATCGCAACCATTTTGCCGTCACTGGGTCAGCGACCGCGAACAAAACTTTGTCAGCCTGCTCAATCCATGCCTTAGCTGCCAAGGTAATTTGACCCACCAGTTGAATTCCTGTCCCCACAACCGTTAACGAACCAGCACCCAAGTGAAACCTCTTCCTCGTCTGAGTGAATTTAGCTCGACTTTGGCAATGAGCAACGATATTACATCCTTACTCAATTGCACTCTCTCCTGTTGCTTGATTGTTGTTTACAATTTCAGCCTTAACTGTCCTGAGATAACCCAGCTTCTTCCAGAATCGTAGGAGAGGATTTAGTGGAATCTGGCTCCATCCCTGGATTTTTAGGCAAATTTCCTTCTTTAGACGCTTGAAAAGAAGCCGTTCTTTTACTATCGCCAAAATAATATCTATTAGGCTAAGTCTTTGTCAAGACAAAAAAGTCAGCGCACGATATGTTATTGCTCACGAAAACCTGTAAAGACCCGCTATCATCGCTGTCACAATGCGATCGCTAAATCAAACCCTCTGCAAAATCGCACAACCCAACAAAGTCAAAGATATTGTTACTAATGTTGAAGCTGTTGCTAGATCTACTTCAACTGTTGTTACAAACTAGAAGCTGTTGCTAGATCTGCTTTAACTGTTGTTACAAACTAGAAGCTGTTGCTAGATCTGCTTTAACTGTTGTTACAAACTAGAAGCTGTTGCCAGATCTGCTTTAACTGTTGTTACAAACTAGAAGCTGTTGCTAGATCCGCACAAGCTGTCGCTAGATCCACACAAACTGTTGCTAGATCCGCACAAGCTGTCGCTAGATCCACACAAACTGTTGCTAGATCCACACAAACTGTTGCTAGATCCGCACAAGCTGTCGCTACTAACATTAAAGCTGTCGTTACCCACACTCCAGCTATTTTAAGAAGAATGGCACTGACTTCAGGTTAGAAGGGATGGGGAAGAAGGGGAAGAACTGTGTAAACAATCTCTCCCTACCCATTCTCGTCTCCGCGTCCCCGTGAAAGATACCGTTAGGGAGTTGACTAGAAAAGAGCGATCGCTAAAGTGCGATCGAGATGAAATCACTCTTGCTCCCCCCTTAATCTTGCTCCCCCCTTAATAAGGGGGGCTGGGGGGGTGAAATGTGACATTGGAAAAGCCAATAGGTATAACGCATTAATAATGCAAGCAGCTTATGCAGTCACAACAATTTTTCATTAAATATTTACAATATTTTTTATTTTTAATATTATCAATTTTGTTGCTAAATTCTATTCAGATATGGAATCCATTCACCAATTAATTCGACTGAATTACACCCGCATCTCAGAAAGTATCCAAGCCGAGCTAATATTTCTCACTGAACTTTCAGAACATACCGATGACGAACAGTTCAGGCAATCCGTTGCTGAGGTTATTTACAGCCTCAACGATCTTTCAGATACGATAAACCTGCAACGGCGCTATCTGAATCCTCGTGCTTGATACCCAGTAGCCGTTAGTTCATTCAGCTTTTGTTTACCCCCCTAAC
>JBFLZA010000990.1:0-2362 GCA_040756535.1 Cyanobacteriota bacterium | reverse complement strand
ATTAGTTAAAATCAAATCGCCTCACTCGGTAGGATAAGCTGTAGTCGTTGCTAAAATTACTAACATATCAAAAGCAACAAGAGCCCAAGCGGCTGGGCGTCGGTGCTTGTGCCCTAGAGGCAACAGTTCAACAGCCAAGTCTCGCCTAAGCGAGAACGCTATTGGCTACTATATGTTAATTCAGAAGCTCGCATCGCTGGGGAATTGAACCGTGCGAATCCCGCTTGATTATTACCGAATTTTAGGATTGCCAATTCAGGCTACGGTTGAACAGTTAAGCCAAGCCTATCGCGATCGCACTTTGCAATTGCCACGCCGAGAGTATTCGGAAGCTGCGATCGCCTCCCGAAAACAACTCCTGGACGAAGCCTACGCGGTTCTGTTTGATCCCGAACAGCGTGCGGATTACGATGCTAGCTTTCTGACCAAAACTTACGAACAAGAACCCACTCAACAAGTAGCACTCGGCTTTAATGGGAGTGAACCAACAGACGCTGCGGTCGATCCTCATACTCCCAGTATTGAAATCAAGCATGAGCAATTCCTTGGAGCATTGTTGATTCTCCAAGAGCTTGGGGAATACGAACTCGTACTCAAACTGAGTCAACCTTATCTGGGAACACGCGACAGCATTAGTTTAGATAAGGGTCGTTTGGGAGACCCCCAACTGGTTCGACCAGACATTGTGCTAACCCTAGCACTCGCCTGCATGGAACTCGGTCGAGAGCAATGGCAGCAAGGGCAGTATGAAAATGCCGCAACGTCCTTAGAAACGGGTCAAGAATTACTGCTCAAGGAAGGCTTATTCCCCTCAGTCCGGGGTGAAATCAAATCCGATCTCTACAAACTTCGACCCTATCGCATTCTGGAATTAGTAGCGTTACCGGAAGAAAATATTACAGAACGGCGCAACGGCTTGCGACTGCTGCAAGAAATGCTCCAGGAACGAGGGGGCATTGATGGTACGGGTGACGACCAATCCGGATTAGGCGTCGATGATTTCTTACGTTTTCTCCAGCAGTTACGTAGCTATCTAACGGCAGCGGAACAGCAAACGTTATTTGAAGGCGAAGCCCGACGCCCCTCAGCCGTCGCTACTTACCTGGCGGTTTACGCCCTAATAGCACGAGGGTTTGCTCAAAGACAGCCTGCTTTAATCTCTCGTGCTAAGCAAATGCTCCTGCGCTTAGGCAGACGGCAGGATGTTCATCTCGAACAATCTGTATGTGCCCTGCTGTTAGGTCAAACAGAAGAGGCAAGTCGAGCCTTAGAACTTAGCCAAGAGTATGAACCCCTCGCTTTTATTCGCGAACATTCTCAAGGCTCCCCGGATCTATTGCCTGGATTGTGTCTCTATGGAGAGCGTTGGCTGCAAAAATCTGTCTTTCCTCACTTTCGAGATTTAGCCAATCAAAAGACATCTTTAAAGGAATACTTTGCTGACGAACAGGTACAAGCGCATTTAGAAAGCCTGTCCGATGCACCAGGGAGCAGCAGTAGCAATGAGTGGACTGTCATTCAATCTCAAAATACAGATTACAAAACGACAGGGACTTCAAGGCACATCCCTGAGCCTGCGGCGTTTAGCCGCTCTGATGGGGGTTCAGTTTCAGAACCGAGTCGGAGTTTAGGCCGTGAGGTTCAACCCTTTGGAAATACTAGCTCACGCTACTTGAGCAATGAACCAGCGGTTGTGGGAATGCAAGGGGCGGTTGGACGAGAAGAAGCGGCTACCACAACCAGTCGGACAGCGACCTTGGGTAGTACAACAGAATACCCATCAGTACAGGGAGTTTCAACACTGCCAACCGACAGTAAAGGCTCCCGTTCCCGCTTGCGGCAGACGAGTTTGCAGGAATCGAGTGGGATGTCAGATCCAACATCAACGACAGGAGCCCCCACTGTTAACGGTTCCCCTGTAGAATCCTCTGGAAAGTCACAGCGCCGACAGCGCATGAAGAGAGGTGGATCTGAGGCAGTAGCGACTCGTCCACGTCAAGCGGATGCTATGGCAGGAGAAGGCTTGAAACGCCTACCCCCAGGTCAGTCTCAAACGTTAACCGATAAGTCGAAGTCTTCAGCAAAAGTCAGACGCCTCGTTTTACTGACTATTGGCAGTATAGTGGGAGCCGCAATCCTGATTGGGTTAGCGATCGCTACCCTGAGTTGGCTACAGAAAGCGCTACAAGGTTTCTCTGATCCAGCGTTAGAAGGAGAGCAACCACTAGTACAGCTAGCACAACCTCCAATACCCATTCCTGAGGCTGGTAATCCGATGAGAGCACCAGAGGGGCCTTTGACTCAGGACACGGCAAAACAAGTGATCGAAACCTGGCTATCTACCACGAAGTTGGCTTTTGGT